>NZ_JADDKI010000130.1:0-14406 GCF_015356725.1 Dietzia sp. SYD-A1 | reverse complement strand
CCGCCCGCTGCTGTGGGCGGGCGCACTGGCGATCGCCGAGAACCCGGACGACCCGGTGGCCGCGGCCCGCGACGTCTCGGCCGCCCGCGTGGCCGTCGCCGACGCCGCCTACCTCTCGGCCCGCACGGCGCTGCAGATCCACGGTGCGATCGGTTACACCCTCGAGCATGATCTGGGCCTGTGGTTGACCAAGACCCGCGCGCTGCAGACGGCCTGGGGCACGCAGGGTCACCACCGCCGACGCGTGCTGGACCGTCTGGAGAACGCCCGATGACAGAACCCGCGTCGCCCGGCGTCGACACCGAGGAGCAGGCCGCGCTCCGGCAGTCGGTCGCCGCGCTCCTCGACAAGAGGTCCGACCCGGCGGCCGTGCGGGCCGCCATCGCCTCCGAGCACGGCCACGACCCCGCCCTGTGGTCGATGCTCGTCGAGCAGATCGGGGCGGCGGCGCTGTCGATCCCCGAGCGGTACGACGGCGCCGGCGCCACCTGGGTGGAGACCCACCTGGTCTGCGAGGAACTGGGCCGGCGGCTCACGCCCTCCCCCCTGCTCGGGTCGGCGGTGCTCGCCGCCCAGGCGGTGCTCGCCTCCGGAGACGAGGCGGCCTGCGCCCGGATCCTGCCCGGCATCGCCGCCGGTGATCAGGTGGCCCTGTGCTGGGCGTCGCAGGACGGGTGGGCGTCCCCGGGAGTCGGGGCGTCCGGTGGCGACGGCGACCATCCCTCCCTGAGCGGCACGGCCCATCACGTCCTGGGCGCCGACACCGCCTCCACGCTCCTCGTCGTCGCGATCACGGGCGGGCAGGTGGGGCTGTTCGAGGTCCCGTCCGGCGCCGCCGGCCTCACCGTGACCCGGGTACCCGTCATGGACCCCACCCGGACGATGGCCCGCGTCGATTTCGAGTCCGTGTCCGCGACCCCGATCCGGACCCGCCCCAGTTTCCTGGCCCGGCTCCGCGCCGCGGGGTGGGCGGCGATCTCCGCCGAACAGGTCGGCGCCGCGCGGGCCGCTCTCGACGCGACCGTGAGGTACACGAAGGAGCGCACGCAGTTCGGCCGGGCCATCGGGTCGTTCCAGGCGCTCAAGCACCGCATGGCCGACATGTACGTCAGGGCGGAGACCGCGGCGTCGCTGTCCTATTCGGCCGCGGCGAGGGTCGCGCAGGCGCAGGCGCTCGGGGAGGGGCCGGAGGCCGACGAGGCGGCCTACGCCGCGGAGATCGAGGCCGCCGCGGCCAAGGTGTACTGCTCCGAAGCGGTGCAGTGGATCACCGGGGAGGCCATCCAGCTCCACGGGGGGGTCGGGATCACCTGGGAGTACGACGTCCAGCTGTACTTCAAGCGGGCCCACGGCACCGCGCAACTGTTCGGTCAGCCCCACGAGATCCTGGCGGCGCTCGAGGTCGCCGCGGGCCTCTAGAATCACCTGTATGAGCCCCTTCCCCGAGCACGGACGGACCAACGACCAACGACTCGCCGAGGACCTGGCGGCACAGGCCGGACGGCTGCTCACCGATCTGAGGGTCTCCCGCGTGGCCCCCGAGGAACTGGGCGACTTCGCCGAGGGCGAGGCCCGGGCCGTGATCGTGGACCGACTCGCGGTGGCCCGTCCCGACGACCTGGTCTTCGGCGAGTGGAACCCGGAGTCGCGGGAGCGCCTGGAGGCCGAGCGGGTGTGGATGATCGACCCGCTGGACGGCGTCAGCTCGTACTGCACCCCGGGGCGCCCGGACTGGGCGGTCCACGTGGCGCTGTGGGAGCGCGGCCCCGACGGCACCGGCGGGATCACCGCGTGCGCGATCGCCATGCCCGCGTACGGGCGGGTGATCACCGGCCGTGGTGCCACCACGTACCAGCCGATCTCCATCATCCGCGGGCCGCGCCCGGGTCCCCTGGTGCCCCCGCGGGAGGACGACCGCCTGCGCATCGCCGTCTCCGAGGCCGATCCACCGGCCTTCGCGGAGGAACTCGCCGAGTCCCTGGGAGCGTCGCTGGCCCGCCTCGGCTCGGGTGGTGGCAAGACCGCCACCGTGGTGGAGGACGAGTGCGACGCCTACATCCACACCAGTGGCCACCACCAGTGGGATTCGGCCGCCACCTACGGAGTGGTACGCCAGCGCGGACTGCACGCCAGCCGACTCGACGGGTCAGAACTGGTCTACAACGTCGAGCAGATAGATTTCCCGGACCTGCTCGTGTGCAAGGAGGACGTCGCCGACCGCATCATCGAGGGGGCCCGGCAGTACCTCTGATCCGGCTCCGGACCGACGTGCCTGGCCTCGCGACCCCGCCTGGTCGTCGAGGACCCGCCTAGTCCTCGAGGCCCCGGTAGCCGGCGAACCGCTCGGCGATCTGGTCCTCGGTCACCCCGTAGTCGGCGAGTGTGTAGCGGTGTGCGGGTGCGCGGTCGCCGGACAGGCTCCTGGCGTTCTCCGCCTCGACCGCGTCCCGCACGTCGTCGTCGAGCCCCGCGCCGGCCGCGGCGTACACCCGTTCCACCACTCCCGCCGGGTCCTCGATCAGTTCCCGGTGGTTGACGTCGACGAACGTCGCCTGCGAGCCCGGGTCCGCCTCGTGCCGTGAACGGACCGCGTCGAACTCGGCCACGCCCCGCGCCCACAGGTCGAGCTGCGAGGACCCGATGTAGTCCGGGGTGAAGCGGGTCGACCAGTCCGCGGCGGTCCGGTGCGCCAGCGAGAACATCGACGCCATGGACTTCCGCGGATCACGGTGGGTCTGCACCACCACGGCGTCGGGGTACACCTCGAGGAGTGCGTCCAGCGCGAACAGGTGGCTCGGGTTCTTGAGCACCCAGCGGCGATCGGGGTCGTCCGCACCGATCAACTGAAGGTTCCGCTTGTGCCGTCGGTACGCGGGGACCCAGTCCACGCTCTGCAGCCATGTCGAGTACCCGTCGAGCCTGACGAGACACTCGTACGAGGCCGACGTCGCGGACTGGCGCAGCAACTGCCAGCACTCCTCCAGGTCGTCGGCGGAGATGTAGTGCACTCCTCCGTAGTCGGGATTCTCCGACATGAACCCGGCGTACAGGTCGCGTAGTCCCCGGTAGGTGGGGTCGTCCTCCCACTGGTCCCGCGGCGGCCTCGGCTTGGGCACCTCCGTGAGCCACAGCTCGAGCCCCTGGTTGGCGGGGTCGGCGCCGAGGAGCCGGTGCAGCGCCGTGGTCCCGGTCCGGGGCAACCCGGTGACGACGACGGGCCGCACGATCTCGATGTCCGCCTGGGCCGGGTCCGCGGTGAAGCCCGCCTGCGAGACGAGCCGCGCCACCATCGCGCCCTTGAGCACGGACCGCCAGTACTTGCTCCCGGCCGGGGTGAGCCCGGCATCGGAGTGCAGGGAGTCCAGGAGGACGCCCAGTGCCTCGCGGTGGTGGTCCTGCCCATCGCCGAAGTCCTCCAACCCGATCGCCCGGGAGGCGCTCGCGTGGAGGTCCTCGACGGTCCCGACGTGCACCCGCTCGTCGTCGGTCACGGTCGATCCGGTCATGAGAGTCCTCTCCGCGCGAACGCGTCCTGCCGCGCGGCGATGCGCTCGCGCCACTGCTCGGAGCTCACCCGCTGGTCGTCGTAGCCGGGGACCTCGCTCGCGAGCTGGTCGAACGGCACCACTGTGACCGCCGGACCGAGCTCCGGGGTGATGGGCTCGCTCACCCGCTGCCACCGGAACTGCATGATGCCCTCGCGGTGCCCCAGGGTCTCGATCCAGTTGGCCAGACCGGGGTCGCGGTCGGCCACGACGAGGTGGATCATGCCGTCCTCGGAGACGTGCGCCTGGTCCGCGGTGAGGCTCGTCTGGTGATGCACGTAGTCGAGCGAGGCGTACCACATGCTGCCCAGCTGGAACCCCTGGTACGGGACCCCCGCGACGGGAACGGAGATCACCATGGCCTCATCGGCCCCGAGCTCGAAGACCCCGGCCGAGGAGAACTGGGTGGTGAGCCCGCCGGGGGTCTGCCGGGGCTCGTTCAGTGTGTTGCGCTCCTGGTCACCGAAGAACCACTCCGGGAACGCCAACCACGTCCGCAGCCTCCCGACCAGCGCCTGCGCGAGCTTGGCGTAGAACTTCTCCTGCCCGGCGAGCGTCACCGGTTCCGGCGCGGTGCCCACCGTGTCGACCCTGCGGAGGATCGCCGACCCGGCCACCTCCCGGCTCCAGTCGGAGTACACCTCGCGGACGGCGATCATGGACGACCCCGGGTGCAGCACCACGTAGCCGGAGTCGCCCTCGTCGTCGTCATGCCGTGGTGGCCCCAGGCGGAAGCGGTACCGACCGTCGTCGTCGATCTCGAGAGCACGGTCGTCGAACGCGGCGTGCGACGCGGCGCGTTCGTCGGCCGAGTACGTCCCTGCCATGACCTGGAACGACAGGTCCGCGGTGGTGCCGCGACGACCCTCGATCACGTACTCGGCGCCGTCGGCGAGGTTGGCGTAGAAGTACAGGGTGTCCGGGTTGTCCAGGCCCATCTTGGTGTACGGACCCGTGGCCTGGAACAACTGAGGGTGTGTGCGTCCGCGGTGCTGGCCGGTCTCGATGGCCCCGCGGATGGTCCCGAGCAGATAGTCGAGCCCCTCCGCGACGTCCTCCTCGGTCCGCACGTGCGGCGCCGACCGGATGATCTCCTCCGCCTCGGCCAGCGCCCGCGCCAACGGCGCGGTCGCCCCTGCTGCCCCGTCCACTGCTGCCCCGTCCATCGCGCCGCTCACAGCCACGTGTACGAGTCGGCGGACGTGATGAAGTTCTCGAGCTCTTCCTGTTCGGGCGTCGGATCCACGATGTCCTCCTCGATACTCAGATATGCGCCGCGGTAGAACAACAGCGGCCGGACGTCCCGCTCGGTCGGTCCGAGATGGGCGACCCGGCCCAGGACGATCCAGTGGTCGCCACCGTCGAGGACCTGGTCGATCTCACAGTCCAACCAGGCCATCACGCCGTGGATCACCGGCGAGCCGAGCGGGCTCGGTGACCAGTCGATCGACGCGAACTTGTCGTCGCCGCGACGGCCGAAGGTGGAGGAGACGCCCTCCTGTTCCTCGGAGAGGATGTTGACGCAGAACCTGCCGGCCGCCTCGATCCCTTTCCACGAGCCGGACGTCTTCATCGGGCAGAACAGCACCAGGGGTGGTTCGAGGGACAGGGCGGAGAAGGACTGGCACGCGAAACCGACCGGCGCGTCCTCCGTGACCGCCGTGATGACGGTGATCCCGGTACAGAACTGGCCGAGCGCGTCGCGCAGGTCCCGGCTGGAGAAGCTCTGTCCCTCCGGGGGTGGTCGGTGCTGCTCATGTGAAGTCGGTCCTCCCTGGACTGGGGTGGTGCGTGGGCGTCATCGCCTCCCGGGCGGTCCCGCCCGGGAGGCCAGCCTAGGCTTCTACTTGAAGCCGACGGAGAAATCGTGTCCCCACAGGCTCACCGCCGTGGACTCCCGCGCGACCCAGTCCGCATCGTCGACCTGCACGCCCTCGCAGCCGTACTCGCAGTCGAAACCACCGGGCGTCTTCATGTAGAAGCTGAGCATCTTGTCGTTGACGTGACGACCGAGCGAGGCCGACATCCTGACCTTCTTGCGCAACGCCCGGTCCAGCGCCAGCCCCACGTCGTCGGCCGACGCGACCTCGACCATGAGGTGGATGATCCCGGTCGGGTTGGGGAAGGGTGTGAACGCCAGGGAGTGGTGGCGGGGGTTGCACCCGAGGAAGCGCAGCCAGGCGGGCTCCCCGTCGGCCGGTCGACCCACGATCTCCGGCGGCAGACTCATCGAGTCGCGGAGGGAGAATCCCAGGACGTCGCGGTAGAACTCGAGCGCCGCGACCTCGTCCGGGGTGGAGAGCACGATGTGGCCGGCACCCTGGTCCCCCGTGACGAACTCGTGGCCGTAGGGCGTGGGGATGCGGCGGTGCTGTAGCGCGATGGTGTGGTAGATCTCCAGCGTGAACCCGGCGGGGTCCTGGCACGTGATCAGTCCGCGGACCTTCCGGTCCCGCTTCAGCTCGTCCGAGCCCTCCTCCCAGGGGACCCCGGCGTCCTCGAGACGGCGCCTGACGTCGTCGAGTTCCGCCTCGTTCGCACACTCCCAGCCCACCGCGGCGAGCGTGTCCTCCGGCCCGGGGACGATGATCCACCGATGCGGGTTCTCGTCCATACGGAAGTAGAGCGCGTCGGGGTCGTCGCCCTTGCCCTCGACGAACCCGAGCACCTTGGTGCCGTACTCGCGCCAGGCCTCCATGTCGGTGGCGTAGATCCGCACATACCCGAAGTTGCTTATCGCCATGCCAAGTCAGTCCTCTCGATCGGCTCCGGCGGATCAGACCATGGAGTCCGCGACCTTCTCGCCGAACTCGTTCTGTCCGTACATGATGTACGCCTTGGTCGCCTCGTTGGCCGCGTGGACCCGACCGGCGTTGGCATCGCGCCAGAACCGCTGGATCGGCGAGGTGTCCTCGAGCGCGCGGGCGCCCGAGTTCTGGAACAGCAGCCCGATCGCGTCGATGGCCCGCTGGGTCGCGCGGACCTGGTCCCGGCGGGCGCGGGTGCGGATGTCCATGCCCGGGAACTCGCCGGCCTTGATCAGATCCATCTCCTCGCGGACGTTCCGCATGAGCTGCAGCCATGCGGCGTCGATGTCGCCCGCCGCCTCCGCGAGCCGCACCTTGGCGAACGGGTCGTCCTTGGCCTTGGTGCCGAACGCGGCGCGGACCCGCGCGCGCTGGTGCTCGCGGTGCACCTCGTAACACCCGAACGCCATCCCGACGATCGGCGTGGAGATGGTCGTGGGGTGGATGGTTCCCCACGGCATCCGGTAGATCGGGTTGGTGTTGACCTCGAGACCCGGGCTGGTCGTGTTGGCCATGTCCCCGAAGGACAGCACGCGGTGCGCGGGGATGAGCGCGTCCTTGATCAGGATGTCGTTGGACCCGGTGCCCTTGAGTCCGGCGACGTGCCAGACGTCGAGGATCTCGTACTGCGACTTCTCGACCAGGAAGGTGCAGAAGTCGATCATCTTGCCGTCTGCGTCCAGCACCGGACCGCCGACGAACACCCAGTCGGCGTGGTCACAGCCCGAGGACCAGGACCACTTGCCGTTGAGGAGATACCCGTCGTCGTTCTTCGTGGCCGCACCCATCGGGGCGTAGGACGACGAGATACGGACTGTGGTGTCCGACCCCCACACGTCCTCCTGCGCCTGCTGGGGAAACAGGGCCAGGTGCCAGTTGTGGATCCCCAGGATGCTGGCGCACCACCCGGTGGACGGGCACGCGGAGGCTATGGTCATGGCCGCCGTGTAGAAGGCCTCCATGTCCGCCTCGTACCCGCCCCACTGGGCGGGCTGGCAGAGCTTGAAGAAACCGGCCTCGTCGAGCTCCGCGATGTTCTGCGGATGGACCCGGCGTAGGTCCTCGGTCTCCTGCGCACGCTCGGCGAAACCGGGCAGCAGCGCTTTGATCCGGTCGATGACCTCGTGGTTGGCGTGCTCGCTCATGTGATCCCTCTCTGGCTTTTGTAGGCCGCTTGACCCTAGACTAGAACACGTTACAGTTTTGCACCAGACTGAATACCCCCGAGTGCAGGCTATGGCACCCCGTGCCAGCGCCGACGGGGATTGGTTGTGACCGGCAACCCGATTCTATAACCTGTTCTCATCCGGCTCATGCCCTCAGGAGGATCATCATGACCGCAACTGGCTCGGCCCCCGGAGCCGTCCGAGAGATCGACACGGGTGAGGCGCGGGAACGCTACGCGCGCGGCTGGCACTGCATCGGCACCGTCAAGGAGTTCAGCGACGGCAAACCGCACTCCATCCAGGCGTTCGGCACCAAGCTCGTCGTGTGGGCGGACGACCAGGGCGAGGTCAAGGTCCTCGACGCCTACTGTCGCCACCTCGGAGGCGACCTCTCCGACGGCGAGATCAAGGACGGCAACATCGCCTGCCCGTTCCACGACTGGCGGTGGGGTGGCGACGGCAAGTGCAAGGGCATCCCCTACGCCAAGCGGGTCCCCCTGCGCGCCAGGACCCGCGCGTGGACCACGAACATCCAATCCGGTCAGGTCTTCGTCTGGCACGACCACGAGGGCAACCCGCCCCGCGACGAGGACGCGATCCCGGTAGTCACCGAGTACGGCACCGACGAGTGGACCGACTGGGAGTGGAACCGCCTCGTGATCGAGGGGTCGAACTGCATGGAGATCGTCGACAACGTCGTCGACATGGCGCACTTCTACTACATCCACTTCGCGTTCCCGACGTACTTCAAGAACGTCTTCGAGGGCCAGACCGCCACCCAGTACCTCAACACCAAGGGCCGGCCGGACCACGACCCGACCGGCGGCAAGTACGGGGACACCCTTCTGGAGTCCGAGGCGTCCTACTTCGGCCCCGCGTACATGATCAACCCCCTCAAGCAGAAGTACGGCGACTTCGAGACCGAAGCCATCCTCATCAACTGCCACTACCCGATCGACCAGAACTCGTTCGTGTTGATGTACGGACTCTCGGTGAAGAAGCCCGCGGGCTTCGACGACGCGACCTCCGCCAAGATGGCCGCGAAGATCGCCACGTTCTTCGGCGAGGGGTTCCTCCAGGACGTCAGGATCTGGCAGCGCAAGTCCCAGATCGCGAACCCGCTGCTGTGCGAGGAGGACGGACCCGTCTACCAGCTCCGCCGCTGGTACGAGCAGTTCTACGTGGACCGGGACAAGGTCGAGCCCGAGATGCAGGAGCGTTTCGAGTTCGAGGTCGACACCACCGCCGCCAACACGTACTGGGAGAGCGAGGTCGCCGAGAACCTCCGCAAGCAGGAGGCGGGCGAGGCCGAGACCTCGGACGAGCAGACCCAGTACACCGGGATGGCCGAGGTCGCCGGGGAGGCGAACGCCTCCCGAGCGGAGACCTGATGTTCAAGCAGCACGACGCCCGGCGCGCCCCCACCTGGGATCGGTCCGACCCGGCGCGCGCCGCGCGTCTGCACGGTGACACGGACCTCGACCGCGAGACCTACACCCGGGCGGGCTTCCAGCCCGTGGAGTGCCGCACGTGCGGGACCTGCGCGTCCGTTCGCAAGAACAGCGAGAAGCACACCTCGATCCAGTGGACCGCGAACAGTGACCGCGCCTGCCCCGTGCTCTCCGAGTGGCGGGCGGGCGGGGAGCGGCCCCAGGGCGAGGACACGTGCCCCCGGATGCTCGCGAGCATCCGGTACGCCTACGCGGAGGGCCTGATCACGCTCGCCGACGGCGTCGATCCCGCTGACACCGATCACATGGTCAACCCTCTGTTCGTCCCGGAGTAGGACGTCCCGGAGTGACCTCCCGAACCGCCGCACGCAAGCGATAGGCTCCCAACCCATGACCGCCACCCCACAACTCGGCTCCTTCGTGCGCGAACTCTCGATCGCCGAGGTGATCGAGGAGACGGCCGACGCCAAGTCGATCGTCTTCGAGATCCCGGCCGGCGCGGAGGACGATTTCCGATACACCCCCGGCCAGTTCCTCACCCTGCGGATCCCCAGCGACCGGACCGGGTCCGTGGCGCGGTGCTACTCCCTCTCCAGTTCCCCCACCGAGGACTCCCGTCTCAAGGTGACCGTCAAACGCACCGTGGACGGCTATGGATCCAACTGGCTGTGTGACAACGCCGAGGTCGGCATGTCCATGCACGTCCTGGCACCGTCGGGCATCTTCACGCCCAAGAATCTCGACCAGGACTTCATCCTCCTGGCCGCCGGCTCCGGAATCACCCCGGTGATGTCGATCCTCAAGTCGGCGCTCTCCCAGGGCACCGGGCACATCGTCATGGTCTACGCCAACCGCGACGAGAAATCCGTGATCTTCAAGGACGAACTGCAGACCCTGCAGCGGGAGAACCCCGACCGGCTCACCGTCCTGCACTGGCTCGAATCGGTGTCGGGCATCCCCTCCCCCGAGATGATCGGGAATCTGCTCCACCCGGTGGCCACCAAGCGCCAGTCGTACATCTGCGGCCCGGCACCGTTCATGGAGACCGTCAAGGACGGCCTCCGCCGCGCGGGTGCCGACATGCACCTCATCCACACCGAGGCCTTCTCCTCGATCGAGGGCGACCCGTTCGCCGAGATCGTGATCGACGACTCGCCTGGCGATGACGGCGCCGGGCCGGCCACGGCGATCGTCGAACTCGACGACGAGACCCACGAGGTCTCGTGGCCCCGCAACACCCCGCTGCTCGACGTCCTGCTGTCGAAGGGGATCAAGGCTCCGTTCTCCTGTCGCAAGGGCGAGTGCTCCGCCTGCGCCTGCGTCCTGAAGTCCGGCGAGGTCGAAATGATCCACAACGGCATCCTCGACCCGGAGGAGGTCGAGGAAGGGTACGTGCTGAGTTGCCAGCTCCTGCCCAAGACCGATCGTGTCGAGGTGTCGTACTCCGAGTGACACACTCCAGGATGTGAACCACCCCCTCGTCACCTTCACCTCCCGCTACGGCTCCACTCGTCGCTACGCGGACGCACTCGCCGAGAAGCTCGGCACTCGCGCCGTGGAACTCGACTCGCCGGGGCACGCAGCCGCCGCCGACCCGTTGATCGTCCTGGCTCCCCAGTACGTCGCGACCATCCTCGGGCGGCGGCGCATCATCCGGGCTATCCGATCGGCTCCGGGCCCCACGGCGCTCGTCGTCGTCGCCCTCTCCCCCGCCGACGACCCCGGGCGCGGCACCCTCGCGCAGAAGCTCGTCACGGCCACCGGCCGCGCGGTCACGGTCTTCCAGTTGCGCGGAGACCTGGACCCGGACCGGCTGCGGTGGTCGGACCGGGTGCTCATGGCCGCGCTGCGCAGAGAATTGCGCAAGACCCCGGACGAACCGATGGCCCGGCTGCTGCTGCCACGGGAGCGAGTGGAGCTGGTCGACGAGTCCACGCTGGGGCCCGTGATCACGTGGGCGATGCGGCCGCCGTCGACCCCGGACTGACCGCCGGTCAGCCCCGCATCGCTCCGACCCCCACGATCACAGGGCCACCACCATGCCGAGACCGACGGCCAGGGCGACAGGGACCAGCAGTCCACCCAGGGCCGCGGCGAACCTCCCGCCTCCCAGACCGCCGGCCAGAACGAGCTTCACGCCGAGGTTCGTCAGGAGCCCTACACCGACGGCCAGTGCGGCCGCGCTCACCGACACGGCGCCGGCCGACGCGGCCGACGCAGCCGCGATCGCGGCGGCGTGCGCATCAGCGAGCCCACCGATCGCGGAGACCACGATCAGGCCCGCGCCGCCGAACTCGTGTGAGGCCACCCGGGTGGCCATCAGGAGCAGGGCGAGGATCACGGCCAATCCGACCGCGGCCCATAGGGACATCGGTCGGCCGTAGTCCCGCGCGGGGCCGTCCGGATCCGAGGCTCCCACCGTCGCGACACCCCGCCGTCCGGCGCGCAGGAGCAGCGCCACCTCCAGGACGAGAACGGCGATCCCCGCCACCGCCCCGGCGAGGACGATCCGGGCGGTGTCGCTGTCGATGAACCACGTGACGACCACCGCCTGCACCAACGTGGAGACGTTCACCACCACTGCGGCGCCGAGCGCGTCCCGGCGGGCTGCGACGTCGCCGCGCCCCGCCCTGGCCGCGATGGCCGTGGACGCCGTGCCGGACACGAAGCCCCCCGCCAGCGAGGTGACGAACAGACCCCACTTCCGGCCGAGGAGACGGGCGGCCACGTACCCGGCCCAGCCGATCCCGGTGAGGAAGACCACGAGGATCCAGATGGTGCGTGGATTGAGTGAATCGTACGGGCCGAACGCCCTGTCCGGCATGAGCGGGAGCACGAGGAACGCCACGACGAGCAGGGTGATGGCGTCAGTGACATCCCGGTCGTCCAGGGCGTGACGCGCGAAGTCATGCAGCCGGTGCTTGGCGGCCAAGAGCATCACCACCACCACCGCCAGGGCCACCGCGAGTGCGGGATCGGCCACCGAGAGTGCCCCGAGCAGGGTGGTGACGATCGCCGCCGCCATCGTCGTGATCCCCACATCGTCGGCACCGTCATCCACCCTCGCGGGCGCTGTGACGCGCCAGTACCAGGCGAGGATCGCCGCCCCGGACACCGACAGGGCGACCGCGAGACCGACGGGTCCCAGGAGGGCCCCGATCGCACCCGCGAGGGCGAACAGTGGGAACGTCCGCGCCCCTATCCGACGGGACCGGTGCTCAGGACTGCGTTCCCGCTCGATCCCGATCGCGAGACCGAGTGCCGCCGCTGTGAGCAGCGGCAGCACTTCGTCCACGACCATGACATGAGCCTAGGCGTTCGCCTGCTCCTTCTGGATCTCCAAGGCGATGTCGATGAGTTGGTCCTCCTGACCGCCCACCAGGCGGCGCTCGCCGGCGCGGATGAGGATCTCCGACGACGGCACGCCGTAGCGGTTCGCGTGTCCCTCGGCGTGCTTGAGGAATGACGAATAACAGCCCGCGTAGCCGAGCATGAGCGCGGACCGGTCGACCACGCACTCCGTGGGCATGAGTGGTCGCACCACGTCCTCTGCGGCATCGGCGATCTTGAAGAAGTCCACGCCGGTGGTGATCCCGAGCTTGTCGCACACGCCGACCAGCGCCTCGACCGGGGTGTTCCCGGCACCGGCGCCGAAGCGGCGGGTGGAGCCGTCGATCTGCTGAGCCCCGGCCCGGATGGCCATGATCGAGTTTCCTACGCCCACATCCAGGTTCTCGTGGCCGTGGAATCCGACCTGGGCGTCGTCGCCGAGTTCGGCGACCAGCGCGGCGACCCGGTCGGATACCTGGTCCATGACGAGCGCGCCCGCCGAGTCGACGATGTAGACGCACTGGCATCCCGCGTCCGCCATGATGCGGGCCTGCTTGGCGAGCACCTCCGGCGGCTGGGTGTGGCTCATCATGAGGAACCCGACGGTCTCGAGGCCGAGCTCGCGGGCGTAACCGAAGTGCTGGATCGAGACGTCGGCCTCGGTGCAGTGCGTGGCCACCCGGCAGATCGACCCACCGTTGTCGCGTGCGGCGAGGATGTCGTCCTTGATCCCTAGTCCCGGCAGGGTGAGGAATGCGATCTTGGCCTGCGTGGCGGTCTCGGCGGCGACCTTGATGAGGTCCTGGTCGTAGGACTTGGCGAAGCCGTAGTTGAATGAGGCACCGCCGAGCCCGTCACCGTGGGTGACCTCGATGACGGGGACCCCGGCGCCGTCGAGCGCGGTGACGACGTCGCGGACGTCGTCGACCGAGAACTGGTGGCGCTTGTGGTGAGAGCCGTCGCGCAGCGACGAGTCGGTGATCCGGATATCGAGTTCCGAGCTGTAGGCACGGGCGTCCGCGTTGTACGGGTTGGTCCTGTCCATGGTCCTCACACTCCGGGCGTCGTGGTGGCGGGCTCGGTCCTGGCGAGCCTGGTCCTGGCGATGTCCTCGCCGACCTTCGTGGCGGCGGCGGTCATGATGTCGAGGTTGCCGGCGTACGGCGGGAGGAAGTCCCCGGCGCCTTCGACCTCGACGAAGATGGCGACCCGCGCCATCCCGCCGGTGATCTCGGTGGGCGGGTCGAACTGTGGCTCCTGGAGCAGCCGGTATCCGGGGACGTACTCCTGGATCTCCTTCTCGCGCTTGCGGATGGCGGTGGTGATGAGGTCCTGGTCCGCGTCCTCGGGTATCGCGCAGAAGATGGTGTCGCGCATGATCATCGGCGGTTCGGCCGGGTTGAGGATGATGATCGCCTTGCCCCGCTTGGCGCCCCCGACCTTCTCGATGGCCAGCTTGGTGGTCTCGGTGAACTCGTCGATGTTCGCCCGGGTGCCCGGCCCCGCCGATTCGGAGGAGACGGAGGCGACGATCTCGGCGTACTCCACCGGGACGACCGAGGAGACAGCGTGGACCATCGGGATGGTGGCCTGGCCACCGCAGGTGACCATGTTGTGATTGGGCGCCTCGACGTGCTCGTGCAGGTTCGCGGGTGGGATGACCATGGGGCCCACCGCGGCGGGGGTGAGGTCGACGGCGATGATGCCCGCGGCTTCGTAACGGGGGGCGTAGGCCTTGTGGACGTAGGCGCTGGTCGCCTCGAACAGCAGGTCCGGCTTCTCGCCCCCCGCCTCGATCGAGTCGAGCAGTTCGTCGGCCCCACCCGACATGCACGTCAAACCGTGGTCGGCAGCGCGCTTCATCCCCTCGGACTCCGCGTCGATACCGATCATCCACTTGGGCTCGATGAACCCGCTGCGCTCGAGCTTGTACATGAGGTCGGTACCGATGTTTCCCGATCCCACTATCGCCGCGGTGAGCTTGGTCTTCGCTGTCATGCCGTCAGTCTCTCGGTGCCGACCGGCCACCACAATCGAGCGTGCCGTTCAGCGGAACACGCGAGAGTGGCGGGTGCACGGTGACCCTGTCAGGCGGGGTGGGGGCGGT
>NZ_JADDKI010000012.1:0-7674 GCF_015356725.1 Dietzia sp. SYD-A1 | reverse complement strand
GACCGGGCACACCGCCTCCCCCGGCCGTGTGCGCGACGGTGGCGGTGAGCGCGGATGCCAGCACCACGACAGCCGCGCGCCACTGCGCGATCGGGTCGCGGTACCTGGTCACGGTGTAGAAGCTACTCCCACCCCTCCGGCGCTCCCGGCGTCGGTGGGGTGGACGGTCAGTGCGCGCGGGGGTGGAGCTCGGTGGCCCAGACGGGGGGCCCGTCCGGGTGGTCGCGGCGCCCGGTGACCGAGAAGCCGTGCCGTTCGTACAGTGTGACGTTCCGCAGGTCCGAGGTCTCCAGGCGCCCGATCCGGTCGCCGTGCAGGGCCACGATCTGTTCGACCGCTGTCACGTCGGGGTCCGGGGCGTCCGGTGGCAGGAGCGCGATCACGCCGTCGAGGTTCCCGGTGACAGCGACGAACCCGTGTCGGTGGGCGTGCGCGGGACAGAGCTCCTGCAGGGCGAGCAGGCGCTCGCCGTACCCCTCCTCGGGGATGACGTGGCGGGTCCAGGGGTAGTGCTCGAACACCCGGACGAGGATCTCCGCGGCCGTCGCGAGATCGTCCGGACCGGCCAGGCGGGGGTCACGCTTCGCCGCCGCCCGCCGGGCGGATCATCGTCGTGGACTCCTGCCCGGGCCCGGTGGGGACGGTGCCCACGGGGCGGAAGCCGAACCGTTCGTACAGACGGCGACTGCCCGAGGTGGTGGCCTCGAGGAACACCGGATACGGCCCGCCCCGGTCGATGAGGTCCAGGCGGTGGCGCAGGAGCGCCGATCCGATCCCCTTCCCGCGGGCCCGGGGACCGGCGGCGATGTCATGGAAGTACCAGTGCGGTTCCGACGGCCTGTGGGCCTCGACCGCGCGGGTATGGGCCCGTCCGCGGCGGGCGGTGGGTGAGACCATGTAGCGCAGGGCCGCCGCGATGCGGCCGACCCACCCGGAGAACCGGCCCGCATCGCGGTGGGGCGGCTCCCAGAGCAACGCGCCCAGTACCTCTGCGCCGTCAACGGCCACATCGACCCGGTCAGGGTGTCGACTGACGTGACGGCGGTAGTGCGCGGTCAGGCGTGCGGACCGTGAGGTCGCGTCAGGGTAGAACTGCGCCCACGCGGGGTCGTCACGGAACGCCTCCCCGAGCATCTCCCCGGTCGCCGGTGCGTCGGCAGGCCTCGCCGTCCTGATCTCCACCATGGTGCCCTCCTTCTGGTCATCAGTATTCTACGATGTAGAAATGGCGGCGTGGGCCCGGTGGCCCGAAAGTGGGGGGATCCGATGGTCGAGCGACACTCCGGACGTGGGCCGAGGGGACTGTCCCCCGAGCGGATCGTCGATGCGGCCGTCGGTCTGCTCGAGGAGGGCGGGCAGGAGTCCTTCAGTCTGCGCGGTGTGGCCCGAGCGGCGGGGTGCGACGCGATGTCGGTGGCCTATCACTTCGGGTCCAAGGAGGGGCTGACCAGGGCCATGGCGTCATGGCTGGACGCCCGGGTGCGGCCCGCCGCGCCCGGGGAGCACTGGCGGTCGACACTGCTCCACCTGGCCGAGCAGTACCGCGCGCTGGCCAGGTCGTATCCCCGGACGTTCCCGTTGCTCCAGCGGTTCACCCACACCGGGTCGGCCGACTACGCCACCACCGAGGTCGTGCACGCGGCGATGGCGGGTGCCGGGATCCCCCGGCCGCAGGTGGTGACCGTGACGGTGGGTTGGTTCGCGACGGTGCTCGGGCTGGCCACGGCCGAGGCGCTGGGGATGATGGCTCCCGTGGACTCCGCCACCGCGGTGGAGATCGAGGCGCTTCCCGCCGAGGACTACCCGCTCACCACGGCGCTCCTGGCGGACTATCGCGGGATCGACCCCGGTGTCGTCTTCGGCACCGCCGTCGATCTGATGCACGACGGGATCGAGCGGCTGGCCGGCGGGGCTCGAGGCGACTAGCGCGAGTGGTGCTGCGCGAGTTCGTCGACGGTCTTGTCCGACGTCTCGGAGATGATGTCGAGAATCTGCTGATTGTGCGCGGAATCCGCGCTCACGAGCGACACGTGGTCCTCGCCGTCCGCCAGGAGGAGGGCCCCGATACCGCTGCGCTGCGTCACGGCGTCGATGTACCGGATGGAGTTCTCCGGGGAGACCATCGTGTCGGCGGTGCCGACCGCCGTAACCGGGTCGTCACATCGCGTCGACGCGGTGCTCACACCGCGGACCTACGGTGAGCCGGTTCGCGCCCGCCGCGCGACATCCGTCGATACCGCTTCGAGAGAGGCCGCGCATGTCCATCGCAGACACCCACAGTAGCCACCATGACGGAACGCGATCTCACCTCGAGAGCGGTGACTACCTGGCCAGGCGCCAGTTGAAAAAGGGCACCGCCGGGTGGGTGCTGCTCGCGGGTCTCGGCGTCAGCTACGTGATCTCGGGCGACTACTCGGGGTGGAACTTCGGCCTGGAACAGGGCGGCTTCGGTGGCCTGCTCATCGCCGCGGTGATCATCGCCGGCATGTACCTGGCCATGGTGCTCGGCATGGCCGAGATGTCCTCGGCGCTCCCGGCCGCGGGCGGTGGCTACACCTTCGCGCGGCGCGCCCTGGGGCCGTGGGGAGGGTTCGCCACCGGAACCGCCATCCTCATCGAGTACGCCATCGCGCCCGCCGCCATAGCGACGTTCATCGGCGCGTACGTCGAATCTCTGGAGTTGTTCGGCATCACCGACGGGTGGTGGGTCTACCTCGCGGTGTACGCGGTGTTCATCGGCATCCACCTCGCCGGAGTCGGTGAGGCCCTCAAGGTCATGTTCGTCATCACCGCCATTGCTCTGGTCGGCCTCGTCGTCTTCGCCGTGGCGGCCGCGGGCCAGTTCGAGGCGTCGAACCTCACCAACATCGCTCCCACCGACGCCGCCGGTGCCTCGGACTTCCTGCCGTTCGGATTCCTCGGCATCTGGGCCGCCGTGCCGTTCGCGATCTGGTTCTTCCTCGCCATCGAGGGTGTGCCGCTGGCCGCCGAGGAGGCCAAGGATCCGGCCCGCAACGTTCCCCGCGGCATCATCGCGGGGATGGGGGTCCTGCTCGTCACCGCGACCACCGTCCTGGTCCTGGCCACCGGTGCCGGCGGCGCGGATGCCATCCAGTCTTCCGGAAACCCACTGGTCGAGGCGCTCGGCGACGGGTCGGCCGCGAAGCTGGTCAACTACATCGGGCTCGCCGGTCTCGTCGCCAGCTTCTTCTCCATCATCTACGCCTACTCCCGTCAGTTGTTCGCCCTCTCCCGGGCCGGCTACCTGCCCAGGGCGCTGTCCGTCACCAATTCGCGCAGGGCGCCGACCCTGGCCCTCGTCGTCCCGGGAGTACTCGGGTTCCTGCTCTCCCTCACCGGCCAGGGCGACATGCTCCTCAACATGGCGGTGTTCGGTGCTGCGCTCAGCTACGTCCTGATGATGGTCAGTCACATCGTGCTGCGCCGAAGGGAGCCGGACATGGAGCGCCCCTACCGGACCCCCGGCGGCGTCGTGACCACAGGGTTCGCCCTTGTCGTGGCCGCGTTGGCCGTGGTGGCCACGTTCCTCGTCAACAGCACGGCCGCGCTCTGCTGCCTGGTGGTGTTCGGTGCGTTCATGCTGTACTTCGGTATCCACAGTCGCCACCACCTCGTCGCCAACTCCCCGGACGAGGAGTTCGCCGCACTGGCCCGAGCGGAAGCAGAACTCGAATGAGCCCCGATGAGTAAGTACACCCAGCAGGTCTCGGGAACGACCTTTCGGTTCGACGGCCTCGTGGACCTGATGGCCAAGGCGTCCGCGCGGAGATCGGGTGACGAGTTGGCCGGGTGCGCGGCGTCGTCCGACGCCGAACGCGCCGCCGCGCAGTGGGCGCTCGCCGAGGTCCCGCTCGTGACCTTCCTCGAGGACCTGCTCGTGCCGTACGAGACCGATGAGGTCACCCGTCTCATCGTCGACTCGCATGATCGCGCCGCGTTCGCACCGGTGGCCCACCTCACCGTGGGTGGCCTACGCGACTGGCTCCTCGAGGTCTCGGCCTCTGCCGGTGCGGCCGCGACGCTGGCCTCCGTGGCGGCGGGGCTGACCCCGGAGATGGTGGCGGCGGTGAGCAAGCTGATGCGCAACCAGGACCTGATCGCCGTGGCCCGCGCGGTCCGGGTGACCTCGGCGTTCCGGACCACCGTGGGCCTGCCGGGCACCCTGGCGACGCGCCTGCAGCCCAATCATCCGACCGACGACCCGAGGGGCATCGCCGCGGCCACCCTCGACGGTCTGCTCCTGGGCTCCGGCGACGCGGTGATCGGCGTCAATCCGGCGACGGACTCCCCGCACGCCACCTCGGACCTGCTGCATCTGCTCGACGAGATACGCCAGCGCTTCGAGATCCCCGCGCAGTCCTGCGTCCTGTCACACGTCACCACGACGATGGAACTCATCGAACAGGGGGCGCCGGTGGATCTGGTCTTCCAGTCCGTCGCCGGCACGGAGGGCGCCAATTCAGGCTTCGGGGTGGACCTCGCGCTGCTGCGCGAGGCCAATGAGGCGGGCCGCTCGCTGCACCGCGGGACCGTGGGCGACAACGTGATGTACCTGGAGACCGGGCAGGGCTCGGCGTTGAGCGCGGGCGCACACCTGGGGACGGGAGGCCGGCCCGTGGACCAGCAGACTCTCGAGGCCAGGGCCTACGCGGTGTGCCGTGACCTCGATCCGCTGCTGGTCAACACGGTCGTGGGGTTCATCGGTCCCGAGTATCTCTACGACGGCAAACAGATCATCCGCGCAGGGCTCGAGGACCACTTCTGCGGCAAGCTCCTCGGTCTGCCGATGGGTGTGGACGTCTGCTACACCAATCACGCCGAGGCCGACCAGGACGACATGGACAGCCTGCTCACACTGCTCGGTGCGGCGGGCGCCGCCTTCGTCATCGCGGTGCCCGGCGCCGATGACGTGATGTTGGGATACCAGAGCCTGAGCTTCCACGACGTGTTGTATGTCAGGCAGGTGCTGGGGCTGACCCCGGCCCCGGAGTTCGCGGAATGGCTCGACCGTCTGGGCATGGTCGACGCGCGGGGACGGATTCTGGACATCGACGCCACCGGGTCTCCGCTCCGCGCCCTGACGGGGACGAGATGAGCGGGATCGAGCCCGCCTTCTGGGACGAGCTGCGCCGCAGCACCCGGGCACGTATCGGGCTGGGCCGCACCGGAGACTCGCTCCCCACCCGCCGGGTTCTGGAGTTCCGGTCCGCCCACGCCGCCGCGCGGGACGCCGTGCACATGCCGCTGGATGTCGAGGCGCTGGCCGCGCAGGTGCGGGAGATCGGTATCGGGGAGCCGGCCGTGGTCACCTCGCGGGCCTCCTCGCGTGGGGAATACCTGCGACGGCCGGATCTGGGCAGGGTGCCGCGGGATGTGTCCTCGATCCCCGAGGGGGAGTTCGACGTGGGCGTCGTCCTGGCCGACGGCCTGTCCCCACGTGCGCTGATGGACCACGGCGCCGGGCTCCTCGGCGCGATGGTGTCCGAGCTGGCCGAGCTGTACTCTCTCGCCCCGCCGGTGATCGCGACCGAGGCCCGGGTGGCACTGGGCGATCATCTCGCCCGCGCCATGGGCGCCCGCACGATCGCGGTGATCATCGGCGAGCGGCCAGGATTGTCGGTCGCCGACAGTCTGGGGATCTACCTGACCCACCTTCCCTCGCCGGGAACCCCCGACTCCGGGCGCAACTGCATCTCCAACATCCACCCGCCTGACGGGTTGGACTACGCCCGATCCGCGCACATCGTCGCGCGGCTCATCGCGGGGGCCCGGGAACTCGGCGCGTCCGGGGTGGCGCTGAAGGACACCTCGCGGGCGGCCGGGGTGGAGGCCGGGGACACGCTGACGGTCGAGGGCGAGGCATCAGACACTCGGACACCGGATTGAGGTCCACACCGGACAGGCGCCCCGCTCTCTCAGCTCATACCTATTCTTTGCCTATCTAAGGAGGAGGGCCACCACAGCCCGCTCTCAGGATTCTAGACTCCCGACCCGTAAGTGATCCGCATCACACCTTACGGGGGTCCCGTGTCACCACGTCGAACAGCACTACGCGCAGCAGCGCTCGCCACCGCCTTCCTCGTCGCCGTCGGAACGCTCGCCGCCCCGGCGACGTCCGCGCAGGGTTCGAGCGACATCGGCTCGAGCGGGATCGGCTCGAGCGGGACGGGGTCGAGCAACGACCCCGCCGCCGCCTTCTACGAGCCGCCCGCCGTACTCCCGCCGAACAACGGTGACCTGATCAGGTCCGAGTACTTCCGACTGGCCGTGTCGCTGCCCTCCGTGCGAGGGATCATCGGTGCGGGCGATACCAGGGACTGGCCGGCCGACGGCTACCGCATCATGTACCGCTCCGTCGGGTCGAAGGGTCAGCCCATCGCCGTGACCGGTACCTATCTGAAGCCGGCCGCGCGATGGAACGGCGGGGGCAGCCGGCCCCTGGCGGTGCTGGCGCCGGGCACCATGGGGCAGGGCGACACCTGTGCGCCGTCCAAGTCCTTCCAGACGCTCGCCACCGTGAAGGACAACCCGCCCAGCGCCGGGATCGGGTACGAGTACATCCAGGCCTACGCCCTGGTGGCGCGGGGCTACGCCGTCGTCGTACCCGACTACGAGGGCCTCGGCACCCCCGGGATCCATTCCTACGTGCATCGCGAGTCCTCCGGTCGCGCGGTGCTCGACGCGGCGCGCGCCGCCGCCACGATCCCCGCGGCAGACACCGGGCCGAACCCCCGTACGGTGTTCACCGGTTACTCCCAGGGCGGGGCGGCGGTCGCCGCCGCCGCCGAGATGCATCCGCAGTATGCGCCGGAGGTCAACCTGCTCGGCACCGCGGCGGGGTCGCCGCCGGCGGATCTGGTGGCCACCCTCGACCAGATCGACGGCACCGCGATCGCCGGTGCGATCGGGTACGCGCTCAACAGTCTCGCCGACGCCTATCCCGAGGTGCAGCAGCGTCTCGACGTGCACCTCAACACCGCAGGCCAACAGATGCTGCGCACGGTCGCCGACCAGTGCCTCGTGGACACCGTCCTGCAGTACGGGCTCCGCAACACCTCGGAGTTCACCAAGACCGGTCGCCCGGCCATCGAGATCGTCCGCGAGGACCCGATCGCCCTGCACTACACGGAGCTACAGCGCATCGGTCTGGTCCGGCCCACGACACCGGTCCGGGTGCTGGCGGTGACCAACGACGATGTCGTGCCCGGTCCGCAATCGCTCCAGCTCGGCCGCGACTGGTGCGAACGGGGCGCCACCGTCCAGATGGACGTGGACGAGACGCCGCCGCTGCTGCCGGGGATGATCCTCAATCACGTCGGCCCGATGATCACGCAGGTCAACAGCACCGTGCAGTACCTCGCCGATCGGATCGCCGGGCAGCCCGCACCGAGCAACTGCGGGACGTACTAGGCCCGGGACCGGTGGGCGGGCCCGCGTGCTCCTAGGCGGACGTCCTCACCGGGCCCGACGGGGTGACCGGCCGCGGGAGACGGCCCGCGTTCGCGTCGGCGAGCAGCGCGTCGACCGTCTCCCGCGCACAGGTCTTGTTGGACCCGATGAAGCCGCGCGGTCCACGCTTGATCCAGCCGACCACATAGGAGCCGGGGACCTCGGACCCACCGGGGCGGTCGAGGACGCGGCCGCCCCGGTGGG
>NZ_JADDKI010000129.1:0-3555 GCF_015356725.1 Dietzia sp. SYD-A1 | reverse complement strand
GCCGGACGCGGCACGGGGCCTGCTACTCGACGTGGTCGACGCCGCCGTCACCAACGCCCGCAACGAGGCCAAGGACCTGCTCGGGGGCGAGGACCGCGAGCTGCACCCGGCCGACTGGGCGTGGGAGTCCGAGCGACTGCGCGCCGAGCGATTCCAGGTGGACGACGCCCGCGTCCGGCCCTACTTCGAGCTCGAGAGGGTGCTCCGCGACGCGGTCATGCACTCGGCGTCCGAGCTCTACGGCCTGCGCTTCGCCGAGCGGACGGACCTTCGCGGGTATCTTCCGGACGTCCGGGTGATCGAGGTGTTCGACGACGAGCGCACCGAGCCCGACGCCGGAGTGGGGCTGTTGCTGCTCGACTACTACGCGCGTCCGACCAAGCGGGGCGGTGCCTGGATGAGCTCCTTCCGCGATCAGTCCCGGCTCCTGGACTCGCGGCCCGTCGTCGTCAACGTCATGAATCTGGCCCGCCCCGCGGCGGGCGAGCCGACGCTGCTCACGATGGACGAGGTCACCACCATGTTCCACGAGTTCGGCCACGCGCTGCACGGCCTGCTGTCGGACGTGGAGTACCCCGTGTTCTCCGGGACCTCGGTGCCGCGCGACTTCGTCGAGTTCCCCTCCCAGGTCAACGAGATGTGGGCCCGCCGCCCGGAGCTGCTCGCACGGTACGCGTGCCACGTGGAGACGGGGGAGCCGATCGACCCGGATCTGGTCGACCGGATGCGGGAGGCCGAGCGCTTCGGGGAAGGCCAGGCCACCGTCGAGTACCTCGCCGCCGCCCTGCTCGACCTGGCCTGGCATTCGCTCACCCCCGCCGAGGCCGAGGCGGTCACGGACGTGGACGAGTTCGAGGCGCGGGTGCTGGCCGACGCGGACCTGGACGTCCCCGGCGTGGAACCCCGGTACCGGTCGCGGTACTTCCAACACATCTTCGCCGGCGGGTACTCGGCCGCCTACTACTCGTACTTCTGGGCGGAGGTCCTCGACGCGGACGCCGCCGAGTGGTTCTCCGACCGCGGGGGACTGCAGAGGGCGACGGGCGAGGCGATGCGCCGCGAGGTCCTGTCCCGGGGCGGGGCGATCGACTTCCTCGACGCCTATCGGGCGATGCGCGGAGCGGACCCGAGCCCCTCGGCGCTGCTGCGTCGCCGCGGCCTGGACTCGTCGGTGGTGGGTGGCCGCGAGGCCGCCGCCGTCGGTCGGCCGTAGTATCGCGTCGTGACGGCTTTCCTCGAGTTCTGGGACACGGTCGAACTCTGGCTCGCCACGCTGCCCTTCCCACTTCAGGTCTTCATCATGCTCGCGGTGGGCGTCCCGCTGTTCTACCTGGCCGCGGTGGTCGTCGAACGGGTGGCGGATGTGCTCGTGCACCGGTTCCGGGGGCTCGTCGCCTCCGGCGACGCCGAGACCGGGAAGGAGGTCATCTGATGCCCCGGTCGCGTGTGACTCTCGCCCTGATCCTGCTGATCGCGCTCGTCGTGATGGCGTGGCTCATCCTCGACGTTTACTGAGGACAGGCCGTCGGTCGAACGGGCGCTGTGAGACTGACTGCGGACGTACACTTCGTGCATGCAGCGCCTGAGTGGACTTGACGCCAGCTTTCTCTACTTCGAGACCAGGGCCCAACTCCTGCACGTGTGCGGGTTGATCGTCCTCGACGGATCAGAGATGAATGGTGGCTACTCGTTCGACGCGCTGCGGGCCGAGCTCGCCCGCCGGGTCACGGCCATGCCCGGCTTTCGCCGCAAGCTGCACGACTCGTTGCTCAACATCGATCACCCGGTCTGGGTCGAGGCCGAGGACTTCAACATCGACCATCACCTCCACCGGGTGGGTCTGCCGGAGCCGGGTGGGGACGAGGTGCTCGCCGAACTGTGTGGGCACCTGGCCAGCCAGCCGATAGACCGCTCGATGCCCCTGTGGCAGATGTATGTCATTGAGGGGCTTCCCGACAACCGGTTCGCGGTCTTCGCCAAGATGCATCACTCGACCGTCGACGGCGTCACGGGTGCCAACATGATGTCCCAGCTGTGTTCGCTCACCCCGGACGACCCGACTCTCGACCAGGAACTGGTGGAGGAGACCGCCGGCGGGTCCGGGGCTCTCGAACTGGCCGTCGGTGGGGCGTTGTCCCGGCTGGCCACCCCGTGGCGCCTGGCCTCGTTGCTCCCGGGGACGCTGGGGGTCGTGCCGTCGTGGATCAACAGGGCGCGCAAGGGACTGGCCATGCCGGCGCCGTTCACCGCGCCCCGCACCCCGTTCAACCGCACGATCACCGGGCACCGGTCCATCTCGTACGCCAGTGTGGGCCTCGACCAGATCAAGCGCATCAAGAACGTCTTCAACACCACCGTCAACGACGTCGTGTTGGCGATCTGCTCCACGGCGCTCCGGACCTACCTCGACGACCTGGACACGTTGCCGTCGAAGCCCCTCATCGCGATGGTCCCGATGTCGGTGCACGCCGCGGAGTCGCGCCCCGGCACCAACCGGGTGTCAGGCATGTTCATGTCGCTGGCCACGGACATCGATGACCCGGTCGAGCGGCTGGAGTCCATCCGGGACGCCAACACCGTCGCCAAGGACCACACCGACGCGCTCGACGCCAATCTCCTCACCGACTGGGCGCAGTTCGCGGCTCCGTCGGTGTTCGGGTCCGCGGTCCGGATGTACTCGCGACTGAGGCTCTCGGAGCGGCACCCGGTGGTGCACAACCTCATTATCTCCAACGTGCCCGGCCCCAACATCCCGCTCTACTTCCTCGGGGCCAGGGTGACCAAGATGCTGCCGATGGGGCCGGTGTTCCACGGAGCCGGTCTCAACTGCACGGTGATGTCGCTCGATGGTGAACTGCACTTCGGGTTCATCGCGTGCAAGGACCTCGTTCCCGATCCGTGGCCCATGGCCCGCGCGGTGGATGCGGCCGTGGCCGAACTGGTCGCCGCCGCCGACGAGCGGGAGGCGAACGGCACCCCCACCGCGGAGCGGAAGTCGGCCGCCGAGTTGGCGCAGGTGCGCAAGCAGTCGAAGAAGGCCGGGCGTCAGTCACCGGCCGACAAGGATCAGGCCGGCTCGAGCGCCTCCGGCTCGAGCGCCTCCGGGAGGAAGAACCCGACGTCCACGGCGACGACCCGGAAGCCCTCATCGAAGAAGCCGACCGCAGCGACGGCGGCAGCCAGCACATCGGCGGAGCCGGAGAAGGCGCCGGCGAAGAAGGCACCGACGAAGAAGACACCGACGAAGAAGGCACCGGCGAAGAAGGCACCGGCGAAGAAGGCACCGGCGAAGAAGGCACCGGACCAGAAGGCTCCGGCGAAGAAGGCTCGGGCGACGAAGTCGGGTGCGGCGAAGCCGACCGCCAAGAAGACCGCCTCCCGGAAGAAGGCCACGTCCACCGAGGACTCCGCCACCACACCCACGGACACCGCGCGCGCCACGAAGAAGGCCCCGACCCGGAACTCGGCCGGCAAGCCCACGGGATCCAAGCCCGCCACCCCCGCGCGCGGCCCCGCGGGATCGGCATCCGGCACTGTGGGCTCCGTGCCCAGACC
>NZ_JADDKI010000128.1:0-10488 GCF_015356725.1 Dietzia sp. SYD-A1 | reverse complement strand
CCCCACACCCGTTGGATGACGGTGACGAGGCTGCCCACCGCCACCACCGTGAGCGCGACCGAGAGGGCCCAGGGCACCCCCAGTCCCTCCAGCCCGGCGCCGAGGAGGATCAACACCAGACGGTCGGCGCGTTCCATGAGGCCACCGGGCGTGCGCAGTCCGCCGGCGTCCGCACGCGCCTTGGAATAGGAGACCACCTGCGAGAGCACGAGGCAGGCCAGCAGCATGCCGAGTGCGTACTTGTCGTCGGGGCGCCCGTCCACGAGCCACCACAGCAGGGAGGCGAGTATGACGCCGTCCGCCACCCGGTCCGACACCGCGTCGACCAGTGCGCCGTACGGGGACCCGCCGTCTCCCGCCCGTGCGACCGCGCCGTCGACCAGGTCGAGCAGGGTGCACAGGGCGATCACTATCGCCCCGGCGACCAGATGGCCGTTGCCGAAGAGGACCACCGCCGCCGCGCAGGTCAGGATGAGCCCGGTCAGGGTGATGCCGTTGGCCGTGACCCCGATCCGGACCAGGAACGCCGCGAAGGGGTGCGCCACCTTGGTGACGCCCGACCTTCCGAACTCGCTGAGCATCTCTTCCCCCGAATCAGGTGCGGTCGGGACCGGGCACCGTCGACCACGCCTCGGCCAGGAGCTGTCGGGTCTGGCGGAGCAGCTGCGGCAGCACCTTGGTGTCGCCGGTCACGGTAATGAAGTTGGCGTCCCCGATCCAGCGCGGCACGACGTGCTGATGGAGATGGCCGGACAGCGATCCCCCCGCGGCACTGCCCAGGTTGAGTCCCACGTTGAAGGAATCGGGCCGGGACACGGCCTTGATGACCCGGATGAGGTGCTGCGTGTAGGACATGAGTTCGCGCGACTCGTCGTCGTCGAGATCCTCCAGGTCGGCCACCTTGCGGTACGGCACCACCATGGAGTGCCCCGGGTTGTAGGGGTAGAGGTTGAGGACCACGTAGACGGCCGCTCCGCGGGCCACCACCAGACCGTCCTCGTCACTCATCCGGGGGATGTCGAGGAACGGCTCCCCCGTCATGCCCTCGACGGGCGGGGGCGCCGATTCCGCGATGTAGGCCATGCGATACGGGGTCCACAGCCGTTGGAGACGGTCCTCCCCCGCCCCGTACTGGCGGTAGCCGTCCGACCGGATCGGCTCCCGGGGCGTCACACCCGCTCCGCGGTGGGCACGTCGTTGCGCCGCGAGTTGATCCAGTACCCGATCTTGTCCATCGCGGCGGTACGCGAGACCCCGTTCAGTTGGGTGCCGTCGGGGAACCGGAAGCTCACCGCCCCCGCCTCCACGTCCCGGTCGCCGGCCAGCAGCATGAACGGGACCTTGCCGGTCGTGTGGGTGCGGATCTTCTTCTGCATCCGCTCGTCGGCCAGATCGAGCTCGGCGCGGATCCCCCGGCCCCGGAGCTCGTCGATCACGTCCTCGAGGTGCTTCTCGTGGGCCTCCGCCACGGGGATCCCGACCACCTGCACGGGGGCCAGCCACGCCGGGAACATCCCCGCGTAGTGCTCGAGCAGGACGGCGAAGAATCGTTCGATCGAACCGAAGAGTGCCCGGTGGATCATCACGGGACGCTTCTTGGTGCCGTCGGCGGCGTTGTAGGTGAGATCGAAGAGCTCGGGGAGGTTGAAGTCGAGCTGCACGGTGGACATCTGCCAGGTGCGTCCGATCGCATCCCGAGCCTGGACCGAGATCTTGGGGCCGTAGAACGCCGCCCCGCCCGGGTCCGGGACCAGCTCGAGGCCGGAGTGGGTGGCGACCCGCTCGAGCGTCTCGGTGGCCCGCTCCCAGATCTCGTCGCCCCCGACGTACTTCTCGGGGTCCTTGGTGGACAGCTCGAGGTAGAAGTCCTCGAGTCCGTAGTCGCGCAGCAGCGAGATGATGAAGGACAGGACGGAGGCGATCTCGCCCTCCATCTGCTCCTCGGTGCAGTAGATGTGGGCGTCGTCCTGAGTGAATCCACGAGCGCGGGTGAGGCCGTGGACGACGCCGGATTTCTCGTAGCGGTAGACCGTGCCGAACTCGAACATCCGCAGGGGCAGTTCGCGGTAGGAGCGGCCGCGGGAGTCGAAGACCAGGTTGTGCATGGGGCAGTTCATGGGCTTGACGTAGTAGTCCTGACCCGGCTTGGTCTCGTTGCCCTCGGCATCGTACTCGGCGTCGAGCACCATGGGGGGGAACATCCCCTCCGAGTACCAGCTCAGGTGCTGGGACTTGCGGAAGAGGTCGCCCTTGGTCACGTGGGGCGTGTTGACCAGCGAGTACCCGGCCGCGAGATGGCGGCGTAGGGAGTGCTGTTCCATCTCGTTGCGGATGATCCCGCCGCGCGGGTGGAACACCGGGAACCCCGACCCGATCTCGTCCGGGAAACTGAACAGGTCGAGTTCGGTGCCCAACCGGCGGTGGTCCCTCTTCTCCGCCTCGGCGAGGCGATCGAGGTAGGCGTCCATCGCCTCCGTGCTCTCCCACGCCGTGCCGTAGATGCGCTGGAGGCCGGCGTTCTTCTGGTCCCCGCGCCAGTACGCCGCGGAGGACCGGGTGAGGGTGAACGCGGGGATGAACTTGGTGGTCGGTGCGTGGGGCCCCCGGCACAGGTCCGACCAGATCACCTCGCCGGTCCGAGGGTTGAGGTTGTCGTACGCGGTCAGCGCTCCCGCCCCGACCTCCATGATCTCCGCGTCCTCGAGCGCCTCGGCGCCCCCGGCGTCGCCTGAGTCGGCCCGGCCCTTGTCCTCGACCAGTTCGAGCTTGTAGGGCTCGCCCGCGAGTTCGGCGCGGGCCTCGTCCAGCGAGGCGTACTCGCGCCGGGCGAACCGCTGGCCCGACTTGATGATCTTCTTCATCCGCTTCTCGAGGTCCTTGAGGTCCTCGGGGGTGAACGGTTCGGCCACGTTGAAGTCGTAGTAGAAGCCGTTCTCGATCGGCGGGCCGATCCCCAGCTTCGCCTCGGGGAACTTGTCCTGCACGGCCTGCGCCAGGACGTGGGCACAGGAGTGTCTGATGACGGACCTGCCGTCCTCGGTGTCCGCACGGACGAGTTCGACCTGGGTGTCCACCTCGGGGACCCACGACAGATCGCGCAGCGCGCCACCCGGGTCGCGCACCACCACGATGGTGCCGGGCCCACTCCTGACCTGCAGTTCCCGCTCGGCGAGGATCTTGCCCGCCGGCTCCCCCGCCGGAATGACGGTCGTGGTCACGGTGCCCGCACCCGTCGCGTCGACGTCGGCTTCCGGCATGCGGTTCTCGGACACGGGGGGCGATCTCCTCGGCAGTGGACGACGGGTGACTCCGGGCCACCCGTGATGGGCGCACCAACTCCGACGACGGACCCGGGCCGGTCCATGCTACCCGGCGGCTCCCGGAGTCCCGGACCGCCTCGGGCGGACGTTCCGGGACGCTCACGCACCTGTGGGGCACCCGGCCCGTGTGACGGACCGGGTGCCCCGCGGGCACTCCTGGTGGGCGCCGTCGTCACACGGCCAGAGCCGCGGCTCCGAACCCGGCCAGGGCGAGCAGGCCAGAGCCCGCGGCGAGCTGCACGAGCCGGTCCGCGGACATGCACTTGAGCAGGAAGTCACCCATCGTGCCGCCGCGGTGCTGGTGCACGATCGCCATGACCGACGGCCCGCATCGGCCGACCGACACGGCGGCGAACAACGCCGCACCCAGGGCGGGGTTCGCGAGCGCCACGGTGCCAAGGAAGAGCAGGTAGTACGCGCTCGAACGGATGAAGATCATGAACCCCGGCCCGATCAACGTCCCGAAGTAGAACGAGACCCTCATGGGCCGGCCGACCCGGCGCAGGTGCCGTGGCAGCTGCTGACGTCGCATGGGGGTGGGCATGCGGACGAGCCCGGTCTCGTGCAGACCGTACATCAGGGCGAGCAGGGACCATCCCGCCAACACCGGGGCGACGGGCAGCGGCCCCACGAACTGGTCGACGGCCATGCCCACGAGCCCCAGGCCCGCGCCCACCGGCAGAGCGGTGAGCAGTGATCCCGCCAGATGCGCCCCCAGTCGGGCCACCGCGGACCCGTCGCCGGGACGGTCCGACTGCTTGGGTGCGGCGACGACACCCGCCACGGACATGCCGCAGGTCGACCAGTTCGCGGCGACGGCGGTGAGGGCGGCGGCGCCCACCACTCCGACCGTCAGGGCAACGGATGCGGTGAGCCCACCGACCGCGCCGACGGCGACGGCCGCACCGACGCCCACCGCCACGGAGGCGGCGGCCACGCCGAGCCTGGTGGCCAGGCCGACGGCGACACCCATCCGGGGACGGATGCCCGGCCGGTCACCCAGGTCGAGATCGGAGATGTCGGCCACCGTCCTGCCTTCCGCCACGTCGGGCGGAGGGACCTCTGCGAGGTGTGGGGCTGTGGTCTGGGTACTGGTCATGATGTTCCTCCTCGATAGTGGAATGAGCGAGAGATCTGTGTCCGGTTGACGCGGGATCACCGGCGGGGGCTGACGATGACGGTGCCCACCATCTGGGGATGGATGGAGCAGGTGACGCGGTAGACACCGGGCTGGTCGAACGTCATCCTGTGCTCGCCCTCGGCGCGGAAGCCGGCTGTCGACGTGAGGCCGTCCACGACGATGTCGTGGAACGTCCCTCCGTCGTCGTAGAACCAGGCGACCTCCTCCCCGGCCGTCAGGTGCACCTCCCGGGGGTCGAAGGCGACGTTGCGCACCGTGACCCTGGTCGGCTCCGGGGAGCTCCCGCACCCGGTGACCGCGAGGACCGCGGCGGCCACAACGGCCAGGCCCGGGTGTCGACGTGGGAGACCCGTCCGGGTGCGGGTCATTCTTCGACGATCACCTCCCCGGTCATCTGGGCGTGCGGGGTGCAGTGGTAGCCGTAGACGCCGGCGGTGTCGAACGTCTGCGAGTAGCTCCCCTCCGTCTGGAGTTCGGAGGCGAAACTCATCGGCGCGTCGTCGTCGGAGACGACGTCGTGGGGAAGGGAGGCCTCCCAGACCCATTCGACGGTGTCCCCCGGCTTGATCGTCACGACCGCGGGGTCGTAGCTCATGTCGAGGACACGGACCTGCACGGTGGTGCCGGAGGAGGCGCCCCCGGGCCCGCCGTCAGAAGAGCACCCGGTCGTCAGCAGGACCGCCGACACGGCGATCGCGGCGATCTTGGCGGTGTGTCGCAACATCGTCAGTTACCTCTCATAGTAAAAGTTGGTCGTCATCCCGGCGTCCAGGTGGTAGGCGTTGTGGCAGTGGAACATCCACGCCCCCGGGTTGTCGGCGTCGAACTCGAACGCCAGATCCTGGCCCGGGTGGATGATCACGGTGTCTCGCCGCAACCCGCCGTACTCCGGGACCCCGAACGTGTGTCCGTGCAGGTGCATCGGGTGCCACATCGTCGTGTTGTTGGTCATCTCGACGCGGATGCGCTCCCCCGTCCGCATGGTCACCTTCCCGACATCCGGTCCGGCGATCCCCCACACGTAATCCGAGGGCGACTGGATGAGTTCCAGTCGGAAGGTCCGATCCGGGGACCGCGCCGGCAGTGCGGAGGCCTCGGTGGCCCGGAGGCCCGAGTCCTGAACCGGCGTGCGGTCCAGCTCGGGTATCCGGCCGGACCGGGCGAGGTCGACGCTGGTGACCGAGTCCCGGCTGCGCAGGGTCGTGGCGACGAAGTCGTCCGTGCCCTCCACCCGCGCGACCACGGGCCACGTGCCGGAGCCGACCTCGACCAGGACGTCGACCCGCTGGGCCATCCCCACGAGCACGGACGCGGCATCCACCGGTTCGCAGGGGAACCCGTCGGTCTCGATGACCCGCATCATGCGACCTCCCACGGCCACGCGGTACGGCGTCTCCGCCGCGGCGTTGATGATGCGGAGCCTCGCGGTGGCGCCCGGGGGTGCCACCAGCGGCTCGGCGTCGGCGGTGGGTCGGCCGTTGATCAGGTGCACCGGGTAGGAGATGTGCTGGGTCATCCCGCCGAGTTCCACGGACTCCGGATGCGGCCCGGCGGTCCGCGCCATGGCCTCCGGATCCACCGGGGTCGTGGTCGTCGTCGTCACGGATCCGTGACCCTGGTGCCCTCCGTGTCCCCCGTGGCCCGCGTGCCCACCCAGCGCCGGGTTGAGGGCGCGGAGCAGGTCCTCAGGTGACGGCCCGTGCCCCACGGTCCAGTCGTCGAGCACGACCACCAGGTCGACGTCGGCGCCGTAAGGATCCTTCGGATCCTCGACGATCAGCGCGCCCAGCATCGCCTCATCCGCCTGGAGCCCGGAATGCGAGTGATACCAGTACGTCCCGGCGTGCGGCAGCCTGAACGCGTAGTCATACGACCCACCGGGGGCGACGTTCTCACCCGTCAACGGAGGGGCACCGTCCATGTCGTTCCGGATCTGGATGCCGTGCCAGTGGATCACGGTCTCCTCGTCCAGGGCGTTGACGTGGTGGACCCGGAGTTCGTCCCCCAGGGAGGCCCGGATCTCCGGCCCCACCGGCCCGTCGCCGTACGACCTCGCCGAGACCTGACGACCGGCGAGACCGAAGGCGGCGAGTGCGGCTGTCACCGTGACGTCCACCGCGCGCCCCGAACTGAACCGGGCGGCCTCCGCCGCGGCGACCTCGGGATCCGCGTACCCGATCCGGTCCGAGGCCTGAACGGCGGTGGTGATGGCGTTCTCGGCCGCGCAGGCCGCCATCGCCACCCCCACCCCACCGAGTCCGAGCGCGGCCAGGAAGGCCCGTCGGCTCACTCCGGACCGGGCCGGGTCCAGCGTCCCCGGGGAAAGTCCCATCAGGCGACCCTCCGCTCCGGGGCCCGCACTCCGCTGACACCGTCGGAGCCGCCGGCGTGGCCGGTGATCGTCGCGGTGGAGACGACCTCCCCCGTCGCGGGGTCGACGCCGACGATCGTGGGCAGGTCCTCCCCCTCGTCGTCAGCCGTTCCGGGGGCGGTGCCCAGGACGTAGAGGACCGATCCGTCGAGGTTGTAGGAGACGGAGTCGATCGAGTCCAGCCCGAGCTTCTCCAGATCGAGGTTCTGGGTCTCACGCGCGCCGTCGACGTCGAACAACCGGACCCGGACCACGTCTCCCCCGTTGGCGGAATGAGGATGGATGTCGGAATCGGTGTACTCCACGAAGAACTGCTCCCCGTCGGGACGGATGCCGTTCGTGTAGAAGCGTCCTCCGTCTCGACCCACGTTGCCCAGCGGACGCACCTCGTCGGTGGGCAGGCCGGAGGAGAAGTCGAAGAGGTAGGCCTCGCCGGCCTCGTTGATGAGGAACCCGGACTCCACGTCGTCGGCGAAGTGCGCCTCACGAGACGCCGTGAAACCCTCGGGCAGGACCTTCGAGCGGCCGCTCTCGCTGATGCGCCCCTCGTCGTCGATCGTGAGCTCGAGCAGTTCGCGGGATCGTTCGCACACCGAGTAGATCTTGTCCCCGACCGGCCACGTGTACGGTCCGCAGCCGATGATCTGCTGCTCTCCGGACAGCACCCCGCGGTCCAGATCCACCACACGGGGCCCGAAGAGCTGGTCGTCCCACGAGGTCATGAACCGGCCGGCGCCGCTGATCGTGTGCGAACCCTCTCGGGAGTGGAACCGCACGTGGCGCGGTAGGAGCACCTCGTCGGGTTCGAGCAGGTTTCCGGAGTAGGTCGAGACGGTGTAGTCGGCCTGGCCGCGCGAACCGCGCGGGGTCCACACCTCGAACGCCACGGCCTGCGGGTCGGCAGGGGTATCGGTCGTGAAGAGGTGGACGACGTCGTCCCAGATACCGTGACCTGTGGTGATGCGGGTCTTGACGACGCCGTCGGCGGGGTCGAAGGCGGCCCAGACGGTCTCGTCGTCGCGCCACTCTGCGGCGATCATCCAGTCGGCGCCGATCGGTGTCACCTCGGCGGTGTACGGGATGTTCGGGTCGGCGCCGACCTCTCCCAGTTCCTGGTCCTCGTCGCCGAGCGTGGCGTTCGCCGGAGGGGCCGTGACCGCGGGGACGTTCGGGAACTCGTAGGTGGTCGCGACCCCGTTGGCCACGTCGAACTCCCCGTCGTCTCCGCCGTCGGAACCGGGCGAACACCCGACCAGCAGGAGCACGGCCGCGGTGGCCGCGGAGAGGCCCGCGAGGCGGGGGGTGGTGAAAACGGTCATCTGAGTGGTCCTCTCGGCCCTTCTAGCGGGAGCCCGCGCCGACGCGCGGGCGGGTGGCGTGGTTGGTCTGGCAGTCCTCGCCGATGATCGGGGCGAGCGTGCAGGTGTACGACTGGGACTCGTCCGAGACGCACCAGATGATCTCCTGATCGAAACTGCCGGAGACCGGGTTGTACATGACGGCCTGGGCGTCCGGTTCGCCGCAGTACTTCGTGGAGCACCGCGGGGCGCCACAACAGTCGTAGTAGGCGATCAGGTACGTCTTGCCGTTCTCGGGATGGGTGCAGCACCCCACCCAGTACTCCGCTCCCGGCTTCGATCCGGGTGCGCAGGTCGAGACTCCGCCGCCCGCACAGGAGGGGCAGGGTCGGCCGTCCATGTTGCACCAGCGCCAGTAGTTGCACTCGGTGGGATCCTTGCCGTCGTACGTGGGCAGGAGGTCGTCACCGGCCCCGAACGGGGTCACCGCATTCTGCGGGGCGGGGGGCGTCGTGGCGCCGGACGCGGGCGGTTGCTGGGCGAGGGCCTGGGGGTCGCGGGTGACCGGCAGTGCGCCGACCACGGCCACTCCCGACAGGCCCATGGTCCACTTGGCCATCTTCGAGAGGACCGAGCGGCGGGACGTGCGTTCCGACAGGTGCCGGGAGACCTTGCTGAGCGAACTCCCTCCCCCGCCGGACAGCCATTCGGCGTGTTCTGTCAGGCGGCGTTGGTCGGAGTCATCGATGTGAGCCACGAGGTGTTCCTTTCCTTGCATGGGGTGGACGGATCGTGCGCGGACCGCGGTGACGAGCGCCGCGGTGCGCTCACGAGGCGGTGGGGACGCCGATACCGGCGTAGAGGTGCTGGATCGTCGGCGTGCCCGACTCCAGCGCGTTGAGAAGACTCTCGACGTGCTGCATGTTGTTGCACAGACCCTTGGCGGCGATGGACCCGTCGGTGTCCAGGAGGATCCCGTACGGAGTGGTGCCGACCTGGTACGCGATGCCCACGTCGCGGGCGTCGAGGTAGGACAGTTCCGCGCCGATCCCGGCTCCGGCCAGGAACTCACGGTGCTCCTCCTCGGTCCCGTCCGAGATCAGCACCACGTCGAGGTCGCGCTCGGCCTTGGCCATGGCCTTGATCCCCGGGAGCAACGCCTTGCAGGTCGAGCACTTAGGGCCCGTGAACATCAGCAGCTGGGGCTTGTCGCGCTCGCCGGCGACGGTGGTGTCCCGTTCCATGTGGTCGACCAGGCCCGAGAAGGACGGGCCGGTGTCCCCGACCGCAGGACCCGAGTCGAGCACCCGGGCCCCGAGCGGGCCGAGACGCACCTGGACCCGGCCCAGTTCCCGGGCCAACCCCAGGATCATCAGGACCAGGACGACGTCGACCAGCACGAGGACGACGAGCAGCGTGAGGACGAAAGCAGACATAGGAGTACTCCTGTTCGAGGGTGGACGATCGGGCGACGCCCGACTGCGGCGTGCGGGTGTAGAGGACGTGACAGATGAGAACGCCCTTATTGGGGCGGGGGACTGCTAAGGGGAGGCGGAGTAGCGCCGGCTGAGTTCGTCGCGGGCCGGCTGGAGGTAGTCGTCGACCCTGCTCCGACCGAGCGTCAACGTCGAGGACACCGCGGCCGCCCCGAACGCCAGCGCGACCGCCAGTACGGCGAGGACGAACCCGGTCGCCACCTCGGGCAGAGAACTCGGGCCCGGCAGGTACAGGCAGGCCACGGCGCCGGCGGCGAACGCGAGGGCCCTGGCCACGTGCCACCACCCGATCCTGGGAGCGTCGTGCTCACCGAAGGCGAAGCATCCGCAGTCCAGCTCCGTGCGACCTCGGAGGAGGTTCACCGCCAGTCCGGCCGCATAGACGCAGAACAGGGCCACCACCGACCACGCGACGGCTGGCAGGCCGACTCGCCCGAGACACGCCGCACCGAGCACGATCTCGAGGAACGGCAGAACCCGTCCCACTCTCGCCGCGACGGCGTCGGGCAGGATCTTGTATCCGACGACCACTCGGGAGTGGCCCTCGATGTCGCGTAGCTTGCCCAGCCCGGCGGCGAGCAGTGCGATTCCGATGACCGACGTGGCGAACATTCCCGTCATTACCGTTCCTTCCGACGCGCTCGGCTCCCACGATTCAGATGTCGTGGCACGTCGCGGACGCTATGCCCGGTGTGTTACTCAGGCGTTGCCAGCAAAGTGCTCAGTTGTTTCTAACGCTCTGAAGTTGTCGAGATCACAGTCGACGAGACGGCCCGGCCGGCGAGGTCTCCTCACCCGTAGAGGAACGATGACAGTGGGGGTTCATCCGCGCGCCGGGCACCGGGCGCCGGGCGACCGGGCG
>NZ_JADDKI010000127.1:0-12287 GCF_015356725.1 Dietzia sp. SYD-A1 | reverse complement strand
TGCTGCGTCCAACCCCACCGAAACTCGACACCTCAGAACCCGGCACCTGATCAGTAAGCCGGCGGGGAAAGCCATGCCGAATCCACGCCCCCGCCGAGTGATCTCAGAGACCTCGTTCGAGTGAAATCCCCTCGATGCGCGGTAGCGCGAGAGCCAGCACCGGCAGGTATCCCGGCGCCCAGACCGGAGCCCCGAAACTCAGTACGCAGCCACCCGGCACCCGGATCACCTCGTGCCGCGTGGCGTCCACACCGGCCACCTTCCACGACCACCGCTGCCGTTCCACGAAATCGGTGATCTCGAAGCCCAGGGGCACCCCCGCCACGGTCGTGATCGTCCCCCGCGCACCTGCTGTCAGGGTGCCGCCGCCGTCGACCCGTGCCGCGGAGATGGTGGGCCCCCACCGTGGCCAACTCCGCACGTCGGTGATCACCGACCAGACGGTCTCCGGGTCCACGGTCATCCGCAGTTCGGCCGTCCACATGCCGTGACGAAACCCGGCGCGGACTCTGAGCATCGAGCTGAGATCCTTCACCGATTGCAGGGGGCGCGTCTCGGTCAGCTGGTCCCGTCGAGGATCAGGCGAATCGCCTCCTGAGGCGCATCCCATTGCGGGAAGTGGCCGCACCGGTCGAACCAGTGCAGGGTCGCATCGGGAAATGCACGGGCGGCCCTGTGGGCCTGGGCCGGGAGCGTCACCAGGTCTCGGCGCCCCCACCCGATGGTGACCCGTCCCGGGACCGTCCCCGCGGGGGCTCCCCGCTGCTTCGGCCCCTTCGTCAGCGCGTCCATCGCCGCGCCCGTCGCCGGTGCGTCGGCCAATCCGGCCACGTCGGGCAGGACGGTCTGCGCCGACAGAGCCCAGGGGCGCACGGAGAGTTGCGCCAGCAGGGCGGTGCGGCTCACCGGGTTGCCCAGGAGTACCGGGAGCGCTCCCCGCACGGCACCGACCAGGGCGATCGACGGCCGCAGGGTGGCGCTGAACAACGCCAGCTCGCGGTCATTCCAGAAGCCGCCCGGATCCAACGCCACGGTGTCCCCACCGACGCCGCGCCGGGCGAGTTCGAGCACGATCCGTCCACCCATCGACTGCCCCGCGGTGGACACCCCGTCCAGACCCGACTCCTCGATGAACCGGGCGACCGAGTCGGCCAACGCGGCTATGGTGAGCTCGCCCTCCAGCGGTGGAGACTCGCCGAATCCCGGCAGGTCGAGAGCGATCACCTCGCGACTCGCCGCCAGCTCATCGATGACGGGCTGCCACGATCGCCACCCCGCGCCGAGGCCGTGTACGAGCAGCAACGGCCTGCCCTGTCCACGCCGGACATGATTCAAGGTCATGCGAAAAGCCTACGGAGTGTTCGGGAGGCGTGGTGTTCCCGGAACCACGACGACCACCGGAATCGATCGAGGACCCAGAGGTGGCAGGCCGGCCGCGACAGATGGGACGATGAGCCCATGCGCACTCCGGATGGCCTCGACCGTGACCGGGACGAGAACGGACGCGCGCGGAACGCTCGTCCCCGGGACGAACTCGGCCGGCCGCTGCCGCCCGGAAGCGTCGGGGTCGAGCGCATCCCCGAAGACCTGGATCTGCCGCCCGCCAACTCGCTGGCCTGGGCGCAGGAGCTCCTCGACCGCGGCCTCGCCTTCCACGCCCACGAGGTGCTGGAGGGCGCGTGGAAGAGCTCCCCCGCTGACGAGCGCGAGCTCTGGCGGGGACTGGCCCAGGTCGCGGTCGGCATCACCCACATCCAGCGTGGCAACACCCGCGGCGCCCGCGCGCTTCTCGAGCGGGCGGCCGCCAGCATCGGTAGCCAGGACGACCCGGCGCCCCACGGAATCGACGCGGCGGGACTGGTCGCCCACGCGCACGAGCTCATGGCCGAACTCAGCCGAGGCGCAGACCTCGCCCCCCACCAGCTGAGACCGCGTCTGAGGGCCCGCTGACGTCCCCGGTGGAGCCTCGTCGCCGTTCAGCTGCGGGCGGCTCGCCAATGATCTCCGGCGTACGCATCGAAGACCTCGCGGACGTCGGGATCCTGGCCCGCGTCGACGAAGTCCCCCAGGGACTCCGCGAGGCGGTCCAGCGAGGTCGACAATGCACGCGCCCCGACACGCGACTCCGGATCACCGGACTCCGTGGCGGCATCGCGCAGATCCACCGCATGAGCCACCTGACGGGACAGCGACTGGTGCGGATTGCCGTCCTGGAAGTAATAGGTCTCCGAGTGTTGTGACAGGTCCACGGTGACGGCGTTGATCTCCGCTGCGAGGTCCTCCGCCGCCCGGGCGATCGTGACCGGGGACAGTTCTCGAACCGCCTCCGCGTAACCGGCCTCCGCCAGGCCGTGGAGACGTAGGGCCAGCGCTCTCCGTCGTGTGAGCGGCGGGTAGACCTGCATGAACCATGTGAGGGATGCTGTCAGCAGAGCGAACCCGGTCAGCGCCTCCACCGGCGCCAGGACACGGAGCACGGGGTCGGTGGCCACCACGTCGCCGAACCCCAGGGTGGCCAGTGTCACGAGGGAGATGTAGAGCGCCTCGGCGACGACCGGGTAGCGGCCGGCGTCGATGCCGGAGGAATAGTCAAACCCCTCAGGGACGCGCGGCAGATAGATCAGCGCCCATCCCACTGCCTGCAGCAGAACCCAGACCAGAACGGTGCCGACCATCCCGGCCGGACCCACCGTCGAACCCAGGCGGTGCCCACAGCGCCGCGACACCGCCCACATCGCGGAGAACACCATCGTGCTGAGCGTCGCTTCCCCGCGAGGATTCATCAGGGCGCGGAACACGTCTCTCAGTCCGATCGCGATGATCCCCGCGCCGATGACGGTCGCCGCGATCCCCATTGATCCTCTCCCGTCAGTTCACGCCGCGTCGTCGCCGCGCGCTGTGCTCGGACACTCTCCCCTTCTCATGACGGGGAGCCGATCGCGGATCGCAACCTCCCCACGGTGCCCCGATGGCTGCGATGGTGCTGCGCGTGGATTCCTCTCGCAACCGGAGGGCCCGGTCCGAGGGGGCGGTGGACGTGACGGGCGAGTCCACGCTCGACACCGGCGCGGGAGGACACACGTCCGACCTGTTGCCTGGATCCTGTGCGCGCGACCCCGCCGTGACCAACACTGTCGGTATGCGCACGAGACACGTCAGCACCGTGATCCACTGCTCCCCGGCGGAGGTCTACGTCGTCGCCTCGGATCACACGACACTCGCCTCCTGGGCGTCAGGCCTGGCCACCGCGGAGGCAGCCGTCGACGGTGACAGCCTGATAGTCGACTCCCCGATGGGGAGAGTGACCGTGCGGTTCGTCCCGAAGAACGACTTCGGAATCCTGGACCACGAGGTCACCCTCCCCGACGGGAACACGGTCTACAACCCGCTCCGCGTCGTGCCCCACCCGGACGGTGCGGAGGTGATCATGTCCGTCCGTCAGCTCACCGACGACGACGACGCGTTCGAGCATGACGCCGCCACCGTGGCGGCCGACCTCAACCGGCTCAAGGGACTCCTCGAGGCGGATCGCCCTCCGCTCCCCTCGTCCGCGCCTGGTCTGGCCCTGCCCGCGGACATCCGCGTGGCCGGGCCCTCGGACGCGGCGTCCCTGGGGCGGCTGCTCCACGCCTTCAACACCGAGTTCGACTGCCCCACCCCGAGCCCCGCCGAGGCGGCGGGGCGCTTCGAACGCCTCCTGGGACGTGAGGACGTCCTTGCCGTCGTCGCGCGACTCACCCACGGCCGCGAAGCCGGGACCGACGTGGGTTTCGCGTTCCTCACCCTTCGCCCGACCCCCTACTGGGACGGTCCCCTCGCGCAGCTCGAGGACCTCTACGTCCGTCCGGACCTCCGGGCGGCCGGTGTCGGAACCGCGATGCTGGACCGTTCGGTCTCCGAGGCCCGTCGGCGGGGGTGCGAGGAGATGCTCATCAACGTGGACGCTGACGACCTCGGTGCCCGCCGGTTCTATGAGCGTCACGGCTTCTCCGACGTCGATCCGGACACCGGATCCGGAATGCGGTGCTATCTGCGCGGACTGAGGGCCGTGGGCGGGTCGCCCGGTGAGGTCAGGTCACCGGTCTCACGGTGAGAGTCTGCGCGAGCGTGCCCATCGGCCCCGATTCGTCGTGCAGAACGCTCGCGGTGAGTCCGAGACCGCCCGGGCCGAAACCCACCCGGGTGTCGAACCCGACCCAGTCCCCGCGCGGTTCACGCAGGAGGTGGGCGGTGAGATCGATATTGGGGAACTGAACATCCGACGGATCGGCACGGATCGCCATTCCGTTGGCGATGTCGAACAGCGTGGCCGCCCCGGCCAGAGCGCCCACCGGCTCCCCTGCGACGAGCGGGACGCCGGTGCGCACCCAGTACCGGGCCCGTCCCGGCCCGACCGAGTCCCGGCGGACGTCCGCGGACGCCAGGTAGCCGCCCTGCCAGACCGAGGTGGGGTCCCACTGCTCCATGGCGGACGGCCCCGGGATCGGGTCGAACCCGGCGCCCTGGAGTCCCGTGGTGTCCCTCGGCTGCTGAAACCAGGCGCGCAGGCGGACCCCCACGCGATCCTCGAGACCATAGCTCGCCTCCACGAGCTCGATGGTGCGTCCCGGTCTGATCACCTGCACGTCCACCGCCACCGGGTGCATGGGCACGGTGCCGAGGATCTCGTAGGTCAACCGCGAGAGCACCATGGGGTCGTCCCGCCGACGCCGCAGGTCACGCTCCACCTCATGCACGAGCAGCCCGAATGACGGGCCGATATGCTGCACCGCCGGGTCCCATGCCCCGGTGGTGTGCGAGGTCGGGCGGAACCGCTGGCCGCCGAGTCGCTCGAAGTACGCCACGCCTGCCTCCCATCGGGTGAACTGTCATTAACTGATTACCACGCGAGGAGGAGTCCGGCCGCGAATCGGCACCCGTCGTCACCCGCGTGCGGTTGACTCTCCACTGCACTCACGAGCCCGTTCCCGCGACCAGGAGTCCCACATGACCGCCGAGCAGTACGACACTTTTGACACACCTCTCCACGACAGGTACCTCGAGGACTACCGGGAAGGTCGGATCTACCGCTTCGGCGAGGAGTCGGTGGACGCCGAGGAGATCGTGGAGTTCGCCCGCAGGTACGACCCGCAGAGCATCCACACCGATCCCGAGGCGGCCGCAGACGGCCCCTTCGGCGGACTGATCGCGAGCGGTTGGCAGACGGCCGCACTCATGATGCGACTGTTCGCAGACAACTATCTCACCGCCGTCGCGAGCCTGGCCTCACCCGGGATCGACGAACTGCGCTGGGTCCGCCCCCTGCGTCCCGGCGACACGCTGACCCTGATCTGCGAGACGACCGGCGTCCGCCCCTCCAGGAGCAAGCCGGACCGGGGAGTGCTCACCACGGATGTGACGCTGGTCAATCAGGACGGCGATCCGGTCCTGACGGCGACGGCGCTCAACATGGTCGCCCGGCGATGACCGGGACCCCGATCCGAACCGGTGACGGTCAGAGCCGGGGGGTCAGGTGGAAGATCGGCAGCTGCCTGCTCGTGCGGGTGGCGTAGATCTCGTAGTTCGGCCACACCTTCACCGCGGCGTCCCAGGCCGAGGCCCGCTCGGCCTCCGACACCTCTCTCACGTCCACGATGAGCCTGGCGCCGTAGACCGATACGGCGACCTCCCCTTCCCTCGCCGCACGGAGGTTGTACACCCACGCCGGCGTCTTCTCGCCGCCCCAGTTGGAGCCGACGATCACCAGTCCGTTGCGCCACGACGCACACAGCAGTGGCGTATCCCGCACCTCTCCGGTCTTACGCCCCGGGACTTGCAGTGTGAGAGTGGGCAGTCCCGCCACCCGGAGGAGCGGGACACGCCCGCCGGACACCCTGTTCATCCACTTGTCGACCGTCACGACGAGATGGGAGTTCTCGCGCGTGGCGTCCTGACGACCGAACCAGATCGCGACCGGGGTGAGGAAGTTGCTCATGAACGAACCCTAGGACCTCGGCGTCCCCTCCCGACGATTCAGGGTGGTTTCGGCCGTGGCGACCACCTGGACGGACTCGAGCCACCCCCGTCGCAACCCGGCCTCCAGCGCCGCGAGGTGGAACGCCCACATCCGGCGGTAGACGGCGTCGAATCCCAGAGCCGCCGCATCCCGCCCCCGGAGCGCGAACGTCTCGGACCACAACCTCACCGTCTCGGCATGGTGGGCCGTCGCCTCGATCCGACCGAGCAGGCGCAACCGCGGAGAGCGCTCCACGGCCGCGGCCAGTTCGGCCCAGGACACCACCGGGCCCGCGTCGGAGACGTACCGCGAACCCCATGCGGCGAGTTCGACGACCGCCGGCCTGGGGCGCTCCGCGGACACCACTCCCGCGATCGCGAGCCTGCCGCCACCCACCAACAGCCGCTCGGCCGTGGCCAGCACCTCCAGGTAACCGGCCACACCAGCGGTGACCCCGGGGTCGACCGCGACCACTGCGTCGACACCCCCCCGCGCGTCCGCCGGCCCCCCCAGGAAGAGGGTGATCTCGTCGCGGAGCCCCGCCGCGGCGAATCTCGATCCGAGCGCGGACAATCGCTCGGTCGAGGCGGTCATCGTCCGCACGTGCGCGCCACGCTCGGCGGCCCGCATCGGCAACTCACCCCACCCGGGCGTGACGACAAGGGCGCGGGAGCCGGCGCCGACCCCCGCCAGGGTGAGCAGGGTGTCGACTGATCGACGCTGGGCGTCGCCCAGGTCGTTGCGCCGGGGAGGCGATGCCGGGGCCTCGAGGTGGACCACGTCGGTTCCGTCGTCCAGCCGTACCCGGGTCCGCGCTCCGGAGGCGAACACCGCACCCGCCGTCGACATCGTCTCGTCGGTGTAGAGGGACGTGAGGGCACCGGGAACGGAATCCTCGAGCTCCACCACCACCGGTCCACCCCGCCTACGCCCCCCGCCGGGGGTCCCGCGACCGTCGCGCCCGAAAGCACGTTCACCCGGGTGGGCGCAGTCGGGGTTCCCGGCGATCCACGGCGCGAGGATCCCGATCACCGCGCCGAGGTCGGTGGTCGTCCACTCACCGGCCATGTACGACTCGCCCAGACCGAGGACACCGGCCGAGGCGAGCCGCGCCCAGAACGGCTCGGGATCCCGGAGGACCACCCGGGCCGGGGCGTCGTACTCCCCCGCCGCCGTCGAGTCCGGGTAGTCGATCCTCAGGCCGATTTCCCTGGTCGACCGCCTCAGCGCCTGCGCGACCTCCACCGCGGACTGACCGCCGGGTCCCGAGGGCGCCTCGAGTGCGGGCCAACGGTCCAGGTCGACGGTCTGCGGTTCGAGTCTGACCACCGGGTCCCTCCTCAGGGGTGTCGTCAGTGGGACGGTACCGCCGCACGTCGCCCTGGCGGGTCAGGCGCGACGGGGGGATCGTTCACCGCGGCGAGCCCGCCACGTGTGCACCGACGTGCGCATACCACTACCCTGAGGAGTCGTCCCCGCGCGCGACCCGCCGAGGACGCCGATCGGGGAGCCCCCGCGCTCACCGCGACAGCCTCACCTTCATCAGGAGCCGCCATGACCGAGCCCGCACACGACCAGGTCACCGCCACCGCACCGGCCGGACGCCGGCACCGCGTCGTCATCATCGGCTCCGGCTTCGGTGGGCTCTTCGCAGCCCAGCAGCTCAAGAAGGCCGATGTGGACGTCACCCTGGTCGCGAAGACCGGGCATCATCTCTTCCAGCCGCTTCTCTACCAGGTCGCGACCGGCATCCTGTCCGTGGGCGAGATCGCCCCGCCCACGCGGCTCATCCTGCGCGATCAGAAGAACGTCACCTGCATCCTCGGTGACGTCACCAGGATCGACGTCGCCTCGAAGACCGTCTTCGCCTCCGCAGGCCACATCAGATTCGACCTCGGGTACGACAGCCTGATCGTGGCCGCCGGGGCCAATCAGTCGTACTTCGGCAACGACCACTTCGAGCGGTGGGCGCCCGGCATGAAGACCGTGGACGACGCGCTCGAGCTGCGCAGTCGGATCCTCGGATGCTTCGAGCAGGCGGAGGTCACCGAGGACGAGGAGGAGCGCCGCCGCCTGTTGACGTTCATCATCGTGGGTGCGGGACCGACCGGTGTCGAGATGGCCGGGCAGGTCGCCGAGCTGGCCCAGCACACCCTGAAGAACACGTTCCGCCGTATCGACCCCGCCTCCGCCCGGGTGATCCTCCTGGACGCGGCCCCCGCCGTCCTCCCGCCGTTCGGCAACAAGCTCGGCAACGCGGCTCGCGCACGGCTGGAGAAGATGGGCGTCGAGATCCAGCTCAACGCCATGGTGACCGACGTCGACCAGCTCGGGATCGAGGTCAAGGATCCGGACGGTTCGGTCCGCAGGATCGACGCCACCTGCAAGATCTGGTCCGCCGGCGTCCAGGCCAGCACCCTCGGCAAGATGCTCGCCGACCAGACGGAGGCGGAGATCGATCGCGCGGGCCGCGTCCTGGTACAGAAGGATCTCTCGTTGCCCGGGCACCCCGAGATCTTCGTGGTCGGTGACATGATGAGTCTCGACAAGCTCCCCGGAGTCGCACAGGTCGCGATTCAGGGCGGCAAGTACGCCGCGAAGCAGATCGCGGCCGAGGTCGAGAAGGGCCGGTCCCCCGCCGAACGCCCGCCGTTCAAGTACTTCGACAAGGGTTCAATGGCCACCATCTCCCGCTACAGCGCGGTGGTGAAGATGGGAAGGCTGGAGATCTCCGGTTTCATCGCCTGGGTCATGTGGCTCGTGGTGCACCTCGCGTACCTCATCGGCTTCAAGAACCGCCTGACCACCATGTTGTCCTGGGGGATGAACATGGGCGGTGACCACCGCTCCCAGCTGACGTCCACCCAACAGTGGGTCTACGGCCGACAGGCGATCGAGCGGGTCGCGGCACACGAGAAGGCCCGGTCGGCGGAGGAGGACCGGGACCGGGCGGTGGAGACCACATCGATCAGTGAGTGACGCCACGCGCCCGGCGGCATCCTGCCGGGCGCGTGTCCGGGCTCCGGCGCCGCCTACTGGAGGTTCGCGAGCCGGACCTGACCCACGGCGGCGGTCCGGCCGTCGTCACCGGTGATCTCCACCCGCCACAGTTGCTGGGTGCGGCCGCGGTGCACGGGGGTGCCGGTGGCCGTGAGGGTGCCCTCGGTGACCGCCCGCAGGAAGTCGGTCGAGTTGTTGACCCCGACCACCTTGCCCTCGTTACCGAGCCACACGGCGCCCGCCACACTCGCGACCTCCTCGGCGATGGCGCAGTAGACGCCGCCGTGGACGATCCCGTAGGGCTGGAGCAGGTGCGGTCCGACCGCCACCGACACCACCACCCTGTCCGGGGTGATCTCGAGGTAGTCCATCCCGATCCCGCCACCGAAGCCCGCACCGGCCCCGGCCCGGATCATCGTGATGAACTCGTTGTCGACCGTCTCGGACATCGGACCTCTTTCTCCCGACCCGGGCGATCCGGGCGACTCAGGCACCGACGCTACCGCGCCTTCGCCCCCGTCGCGTGGAGTCGGAAGGGGCTCAGCGGACCGAGCGCCAGCCCCGGTCGCGAACGGGGATCGGTCCCGCCCCGGGCGTTCGCGGGAGCGCGCTGCGCTTGCGGACCGCGAGACCCGAGTCGTGGAGCGCCTGCAGGACGAACTGGCCGCGGCGGTACCCGGTCTCGGCACTCGAGTCGGCGAAGGTCGGAACGATGGTCGCGGCACCCAGCACGCACTCCCCGACCACCGACCAGAGGGTCTCGACGCTGCAGTTGCTCACACGGGCGAGGCCGTCGAACACCGGCCCCAGGGTCATCCGCGAACGACAGGCCAACCACTGCGCGAGCGCCTGTTCGCATGGCAGGACCACGGTCCCCGGACAACCCGCCTTCGGGTCGTCGCCCAGGACCCGCAACGTGGTGTCGCGGACACCCGCCCAGTCGAGTCCCCCCTCGATGTCGGTACGGACCGCGAGGTTCTCCGCTCCGGTGTCCCACACGCGGCCGATGGTGACGAAGCTCGCGACCGCGCGACCGATCACCCCGTGGGCGAACGCATCCGCGACCAGATAGGTCGAGAAGCGGATGTCCCCGGACTCCGCGAAGTAGTCGCGGAACATCGTCTCGACCCGCCCGCTGTCCACGGCTCGGTCCAGAGGAACCCACCGACGGCGGGACTGCGTACCGAGATCCGCGATAGAATAGAACTTCGGGTATCCCGGCCTGAAACCCGCGAGCACCTCGACTGTGTCGTCGAACACCGTGCACGAACCCACCGCCTGTGTGGGCAGCATGGAACTGGTCATGTCTGCTGCTTCCCCCTCGATGATCACTTCCCGTTCAGGGCCAACCACCCACCGGTGCCGGTCCGCGGCGCGTTTCCCCCCGTTCCGCGGGTAGACCGGTGTCCAGGCCCGGTAATAAGTGTTACAACAGGCCACCTCCTGTATCCAAGGTTTTTCTGTCCGCTGCGGGAATCAGTGCACTCAGTGCACCACTGATATGTCAGCAAGCAATCGGGGTCCAGCGCCCCCCGGCAACGCCCCGATCTCTCATCGACGCAGGTCCATCGCTCGGCGGCCCGTGGACTAGTCTGGGACGCATGAGTACTGAGCGCGAGGACGCGCAGCCGACCTCAGACACCAACGGCACCGCCGACATCGGAGTCACCGGACTCGCCGTGATGGGCTCGAACATCGCCCGTAACTTCGCCCGCCACGGGTATACGGTCGCCGTCCACAACCGCTCCGCCGGGAAGACCGACGCCCTCCTCGAGGAGCACGGCGGAGACGGCGATTTCGTCCGCACCGAGACGATCCAGGAGTTCGCGGCCGCCCTGCGGTCCCCGCGGCGAGCGCTCGTGATGGTTCAGGCCGGTGAACCCACCGACGCGGTGATCGAGGCCCTCGCCGACGCGTTCGACGAGGGCGACATCATCATCGACGGCGGCAACTCCCTCTACACCGACACCATCCGCCGGGAGAAGGCGATGGCCGAGCGGGGGATCCGATTCATCGGCGCCGGGATCTCCGGCGGTGAGGAGGGCGCACTCGAGGGCCCGTCGATCATGCCGGGTGGACCGGCCTCGAGTTACGAGGTGGTCGGGTCGATGTTGGAGGACATCTCCGCGAAGGTGGACGGGACCCCGTGCTGCACCCACATCGGCGAGGACGGCTCCGGCCACTTCGTGAAGATGGTGCACAACGGGATCGAGTACTCGGACATGCAGCTCATCGGGGAGGCGTATCACCTCCTCCGCGGTGTGGCCGGCATCGAGCCGGCGGCCATGGCCGACGTGTTCCGCGAGTGGAACATCGGCGAGCTCGACTCCTACCTCATCGAGATCACCGCGGAGGTGCTGGCCCAGGTGGACGCCGAGACCGGGGCGCCGTTGGTCGACGTGATCGTCGACCGCGCGGGACAGAAGGGGACCGGCCGCTGGACGGTCAAGTCCGCTCTCGACCTGGGAGTGCCTGTGACAGGCATCGCGGAGGCGGTCTTCGCGCGCGCCCTGTCCAGTTCGGTTCCGCAGCGCGAGGCGGGCCGGGCACTGCCTTCAGGTGCCGTGTCGAGCCCGCGCGAGACCGGCGCCGAGTTCATCGAGGACGTCCGACGGGCGCTGTATGCGTCGAAGGTCATCGCCTACGCCCAGGGTTTCGACCAGATCACCGCCGCCACCGCTGAGTACGGGTGGGATGTCGCGCGGGGCGATCTGGCCACGATCTGGCGCGGGGGGTGCATCATCCGCGCCACCTTCCTCGACCGCATCCGTGAGGCATACGCCGAGAACGCCGACCTCCCCACACTGCTGGCGGCCCCGTACTTCGCCGAGGCGCTCGCCGACTGCGTCGACAGCTGGCGGCGCGTCGTCACCACGGCGGTCTCCGCGGGGATCCCGGCGCCCGGATTCTCCGCCGCACTGGCCTACTACGACGGGCTCAGGACCGAGCGACTTCCCGCCGCACTCATCCAGGGTCAGCGCGACTTCTTCGGGGCCCACACCTACCTGCGGACCGACCGGGAGGGTAGCTTCCACACTCTGTGGAGCGGCGATCGTACGGAGGTACGGGCCTGACCGGCTCGGCTCGGACAGATCTGGGCCGCCTTCTCGCCGCGCTCGGCGTGTCGGTCCCGCTCAGACACGCCGTCTCCACCGTCGTCGACGGTGCCGCGAGCGCCATCCAGGCCGTCGCGCTCGAGGACGCGGTGGCCGGCCGAGATCTCCTCGCGGTCGCTCCGACCGGCTCCGGCAAGACCCTGGTGTTCGCCGTCGCCGTGGCGCATCGTCTGGCC
>NZ_JADDKI010000126.1:0-18457 GCF_015356725.1 Dietzia sp. SYD-A1 | reverse complement strand
GTGGACGGCGGCCAGGGTGCGCGCGAAGCCCTCCCCGAGTCCCGAGGACGCGCCCGTCACCACGGCGACCCGCCCCGTGAGATCGAAGAGCTCGGTCGGAGTGGACATCAGTAGACCGCCGTCCGGCCGCCGTCCACGGGGATCAGCGCTCCCGTGGTGTATCCGGCCTGGTCAGAAGCCAGGTGGACGACCAGACCCGCGAGCTCCGCGGGCTCACCCAGCCGGCCGGCCGGGAGCCGGTTGACCACCAGGCCGAGGAACTCGTCGTCCCAGTCCGCCGCCATGTCGGAGGCGAAGGCTCCGGGCATGATGCAGTTGACGCGCACGGTCGGCGCGTATTCCTGGGCGAAGGCACGAGTCAGGGCGTTGAGACCGTTCTTCGAGGCCGCGTACGTGGCCTCGGGCGGGCTGGGGCGCTCGGCCCCGATGCTGGAGATGTTGATGATCGACCCGCCGCCGGCCGCGACCATCCGGTCCCCCGCCACCGCCATCAGACGGAACGGGCCCTTGAGGTTGACGTCGATGGTCTTGGTGAACAGCGCCTCGGAGACCTCCAGGGCCGACGGCGCGAGCGGTGCGATGCCGGCGTTGTTGACCACCACGTCGATCGACCCGTGGTCGCGGACGATCTGGTCCACGGCCGGTTCGATGGCGTCCCAGTCGCCGACGTGCAGCGCCAACGGGTGCGCCGCATTGCCGGTCGCGGCGGAGATCTCGGCGGCCACCGCCTCGCACTGGTCGGCCTTGCGGCTCGAGACGATCACGGTGGCGCCGGCCTCGGACAGGGCGAGCGCCATGGCCTTGCCGAGGCCCCGGGTCGCGCCGGTGACGAGCGCGACCTTGCCGGCCAGGAGGGTGGACGTGGCGCTCATGATCGGGCCTCCGTGGTGGTGGGGGTGTACTTCGTGAGTTCGAGTCGCGCCATGGTGCGCAGGTGGACCTCGGTGGGTCCGTCCGCGATCTGCAGTGCACGGGTCAGGGCGTAGAACCGGCCCAGCACGTTGTCGTCGCTCACGCCGGCGGCGCCGAAGGTCTGCACCGCGCGGTCCACGACCTTGTGCGCGGTCTCCATCGCGGAGACCTTGATCGCGGCGACCTGCATCCGAGCCGCGGCGTTGCCCCGGGTGTCCATCAGCCACGCCGCCTGGAAGGTGAGCAGGCGGATCTGGTCGATCTCGATCCGGCTGCGGGCGATCCATTCGCGGACCACCCCGCGCTTGGCGAGCGGTTCGCCGAACGCGACGCGGTCCTGCGCGCGCTGGCACATCAGCTCGAGCGCCCGCTCGGCGATCCCGATAGCGCGCATTGCGTAGTGCATACGGCCGGGCCCCAGGCGCCCCTGGGCGATGGCGAAACCGTCACCCTCCTCACCGAGCATGTTCTCGGCCGGCACCCGCACGTCGGTGAAGGTGACCTCTCCGTGGCCGAGTCGGTCGTGGTACCCGAGCATCGGCAGATCGCGGACGATCTCGATCCCCGGCGAGTCGGTCGGGACGAGGATCATCGACTGCTGCCGGTAGGCGGGCCCCTCCGGGTCGGACTTGCCCATGACGATCAGGAGCGCGCAGTCGGGGTCGAGCACTCCCGAGGAGTACCACTTGTGACCGTTGATCACGTACTCGTCGCCGTCGCGCAGGATGGTCGTACCGATGTTCCGGGCGTCCGAGCTCGCGACGTCCGGTTCGGTCATCGCGAACGCCGAGCGGATGTCGCAGTCGAGCAGGGGCCTCAGCCACTTCTCCTTCTGCGCCTCGGTGCCGTACATGGCGAGGATCTCCATGTTGCCCGTGTCCGGGGCCGAGCAGTTGATGGCCTCGTTGCCGATGAGGGACCGTCCGACGATCTCGGCCAGCGGGGCGTACTCGAGGTTCGTCAGACCCGCGCCGAGCCCGTCGTGGGCCATGAAGAGGTTCCACAGTCCCTGTTCGCGGGCGATGGCCTGGAGGTCCCGCATGACCTGTGGCTGCTCATGCGGGTTGTCGTTCTCCGCGATCTGCTGGTCGTACACCTTCTCGGCGGGGTACACGTGCTCGTCCATGAACGCGTACAGCTTCTCGGCGAGCTCCGCCGTACGGTCGGAATAGGCGAAATCCATCGTGCTCTCTCGTTTCTCGGGTGGTGCCGCGTCAGGCCAGCCGGTCGATACCGGTGACGATGAGCCGGCGGATGGTCTCGGGTAGCAGCTCCTGCGCCGGGTCGTGGTGCCGACCCTCGCGGTGCCGCCGCAGGTTGTGCCCCATGATGGCCGCCATCTTGAACCTGCCGAGCGCATCGAACCAGGAGAAGTCCGACAGCGCGCCGGCGGCGGCGCAGTAGAGGTCGATCAGCTCGCCGGGTTCGGGCAGACCGGCGACTTCCCGGCCCACGCCGGGGAAGTTGGTGCCGTCGGCGAAGACGAGGAACCACCCGAGTTCGACCCGCGGGTCGCCCGGGCTCCAGATCTCCCAGTCGATCAGCGCCGCGGGCTCGGCCCCGTCGGAGAGGATGTTGCCCAGTCGGTAGTCGCCGTGGACCAGCACCGGGGCCACCGGCTCCGGGATCGATGCGGTGAGCAGTGCCTCGAACCGGTCGGCATCGGGGACGAGCTCGGGCGGGACCGCACCCATCGTGCGGACCCAGCGGGCGAGTTCGTCCGCCGGGGTGAGCACCTGCCCGTCGATGGGAAGTGAGTCCAGCGGCACCGCGTGCAGCGCGGGAAGGATCTGCGCGGCCCGCCGCATCCGGGCGGCCGCGAGCGCCGGTTCGACTGCCGGGTCGTCGAGGACCGGCTCGAGGGACTCCCCGCGCACCAGGTCCATGGCAAACCAGGCCGGGGACCGGTCATCGGTGGCCCGGATGCCGGGGACCGGCACGGCGGTGTCGGCGAGCGCGGACATGATGCGCGCCTGGCGGAGCATGTCGTGCCGCCCGACGGCCTTCTGTCCCGGGGGCACCGACTTGATCACGAACTCCTCGGTGGCGCCCGCGATCCGGTACGTCAACCCGGAATGTCCTCCCAGCATGGGATCGAGCGGCCCGAACGGGCCCCGGACCCCCTTCTCGACGAGCCCGGCGATCACCCGGTCACGCAGCAGCGACTCGGTCGTGCTCGCGTCGTTCGTGGTCGCGCCGTCGGCGGTGTCGGAGGTCGTCATGGCCGTGGCTCCCGGGGAAGACCGAGCACGCGCTCGGCGAGGATGTTGTGTTGGATCTCGTCGGTGCCACCGGCGATGCGGTAGCCGGGAGCGCCGAGGACGTGCTCGGTCCACGCCCAGGTCCCCCACTTCTCGCTGCGGAGGCTCAGCTCCTGGCCGAGGAGCATCCGGACGGTCTCGGACGTACGGGCCATCGTGTCGGTGGCGAGCAGCTTGCCCACCGACGCCTCGGGGCCGGGCTCGCGACCGGCGCCCACCGCGGCGGCGACCCGCATCCCCACCAGTCGCTGGACGAAGCTGCGGGTGACCAGGTCGGCGACGGCGTCCCGCTCCAGGGCGTCCAGTTCACGACCGGCGTTGCGGGCCAGCTCGACCGCCTGATCGGCGTTGTCGAGCCCGAGGTTGCCCGAGTCGAGCCGTTCGGCCGCCAGGACGGTGAGGGCGACCTTCCAGCCCTGGCCGACCGGGCCCAGCCGGTAGCGGTCGTCCACCTCGACGTCGTCGATCAGCACCTCGTTGAAGGAGGTCCCACCGGTCATCTGGCGGATGGGTCGGACGGTGATACCGGGGGCGTCCATGGGGACGATGAACATCGTGAGGCCCCGGTGCTTGGGCGCGTCCGGGTCCGTGCGGCACACCGCGACCCCGTAGTCCGCCACCCTCGCGCCGGAGGTCCACACCTTGGAACCGTTGAGCACCCACCGTCCGTCCTTCTCCACGGCGCGGGTACGCACGGCGGCCAGGTCGGAACCGGCCTCCGTCTCGGAGAAGAGCTGACAGGCGATGAGGTCGGTCCGGAGCATCGCGCGGACGTATTCCGCGCGCTGGTCCTGGGTCCCCCACTGCGCGATGGTCGGGGCGATGAGCTGCTGGGTCACCGGGAACATCTCGGTGCGCTGGGGGAGGTCGAAGTCCGCCTCCAGCCGGCGGAACGCCAGATCGTAGGCGATCGGCAGATCCCGGCCGCCGTACTCGGGCCCCCAGGTGACGGCCCCGTATCCGGCGTCGAACTTCGCCTGCTCGTATCCGCGGCGTCGGTCGGTCTCCTCGCGTTCCTGCTCGGCGGACCAGTTCTCGAACACCACGACGGAGTCCGGGCCCTCGCCCCAGGGTCGCGCTTGCCGGGGGCTCGCAATCGACTCCAGCCATCGACGGGCGGAGTCGAGGAATCCCCGGAGTCCATCGTCCTGGTCGGTGCCGTGCTGCTCGGTGGTGGTGCCGCTCATCGCCGGCCTCCTTCCAGAACGGTGCACGCGCTGATTCCCGGTGCGCCGTACACGTGGGTGAAGCCGAGCCTCGGGGCGCCCGGGACCTGCCGCTCGCCGGCCTCCCCCCGGAGCTGGGTGACGACCTCGTGAACCTGGCGCAGTCCGGACGCGCCGATCGGCTCACCGTTGGCCAGACACCCGCCGTCGGTGTTGACGGGGAGCGAGCCGCCGATTTCGGTCTCGCCGCGCTCGAGCATCCCTTCCTGCTCGCCGTCCTCGCAGAAGCCGCACTCGGCGAGATGCATGATCTCGGCGCCCGACTCCGTGTCCTGGAGTTGGGCCACGTCGATGTCGGACGGGGACACTCCTGCGGTCTCGAACGCGCGCCGCGCCACGACGGTGCTCACGCTGCTGGGTTCGCCCTCGCCCTGGACGGACGGGGCGAACACCTCGAAGGACCCGAACGGCCGGGTGCCGGTGGAGACCGCGCGGACGGCCACCGCGCGGCCACCCATCCTGGCCGCGACCGACTCCGACGCCAGGAGGATCGCGGCGCCACCCTCCCCCGGGTTGCAGAACATGAACTGGGTGAGCGGGTCGTTGACCATCGGCGAGGCGGCGATCTCCTCCAGGGTCTTCGGATCGCGGCGCCAGGCGTTCGGGTTGATACTGCCGTTGCGGTAGGCCTTCTCCGCCACCCGGGCGAGCGTGGTCTCCGAGATCCCGTGCCGGGCCATGTACCGCGTGATCTTCATGGCGAAGAACTGTGTGGTGACCATGAGGCCGTGGGTGCCGTACCCCTCGGTCAGGCCCCACTCCTCCGGCTTGGGGTCGAATGCACCCCGGGGGTGTTTGTCGAACCCGACGGCCAGCGCCACCTCGGCCGCTCCGGAGCGGATGGCGTTGATCGCGGAGACGAGGGCGCTGCCCCCGGTCGCGCACCCGTTCTTGACGTTGGTGAAGGGGATCCCGGTCAGGCCCAGGTCGGTGACGAGCGTGTCCGCGAGGCCGGACCCGTCGCTGCCACCGAACGCGATCTGGACGTCGGACCACTGCAGCCCGGCGTCGGCCAGGGCGGCCCGGATGGCGGTGACGGCCATCTGACGTCCGCTGACCCCGTCCTGGCGTCCGAACTTCGACAGACCGGCGCCGACGATGTGCACGTCGGACATCAGACCTCCTTCTTACTGGTGGATTCGGCGGGGGGCGCGGCATCCGCGTTGACGGCGGGGGCGGTGGCGAGGGCGAGGGCGAACCTCGGTACCGGATCGGCCCCCACCAGAACGACCTCGCGGCCGATCAGATCGATCGGCGACGTGCCCTCGAGCAGCGCCTCGACCTTGACGCCCTCGGGCAGTTCGACGTAACCGACGGCGTAGGGGCGGAAGCCCCCGGGCGGCGCCACGTACGGCGGCGACTTCGGGGCGAACCGCTGGATGGTCGCGGTCCATACCGTGCCGGTGGTGGACAGGTCCGTCTCGGCGGTCTCGGACCCACCGCAGCGCTGACAGCTCACGGAGGCGGGAAACGCCACGGTCGTGCAGTGCGCGCACCGGCTCCCCCGCAACAGCGGTGGGAGGGTCTGGTTCTCGTTCATCGTGTGCACTCCTGGTTCCGTAGACGTTTCCCGCTCCGTGATCGGTCAGATCAGCGGCCGACCCACTTGGGCTCACGCTTCTCGAGGAATGCCTGGATGCCCTCCTTGCCGTCCTCCGACTGGAGCGAGTTACCCACCGCGAAGTGCTCCATGATCATGAGCGACTTGATGTCGGCGTCCAGGCCCTGGTTCACGGCCATCTTGGTGAGCTTCATCATGAACGGGCTCTTGTCGGTCAGGGTCCCGATGAACTCCTCGACGCACTGGTCGAGCTTGTCGGCGGGGGCCGAGTCGTTGATGAGGTCGAAGTCCTTGGCCTCCTGGCCCGAGAGCAGCTTGCCCGTGAGCATGAGCTCCTTGGTCTTGCGCAGGCCGATCATCCGCGGGAGGCGGTAGATGGGGCCGGCGCCACCGAAGAGGGCGCGACGGATGTGGAAGTCGCCGATCTTGGCGTCGTCCGCAGCGATCGCGAAGTCACACGAGATCATGAGCTCGAAGCCACCGGCGGTGACGTAGCCCTCGAGCACGGCCACCGACGGCGTGTTCATCGAGTAGAGGCGGTCGCACACCTGGGCCGAGAGGACGCCGACGTCCATGGCGTTGGTGGTGCCGACGAAGTCACCCAGCAGCTCGTCGAGGTCGAAGCCCGAGCAGAACTGGTTCTGCACGCCACGGAGCACGAGCACCTTGAGGTCGGGATCCGCGTCGACCTCCTTGATGATCTCGTCGAGGCGGTGGAGCAGCTCCACGGTGACGGCGTTCTTCTTGTGGGGGCGGTTGAGCCACACGCGGGCGACGTCGCCGTCCTTCTCCAACAGAACGTGGTCGGTCTGAACCATGGTCTTTCCTTTCGTAAGTCATCCTGAACTGGATTCAGTTCATGTCTACACTGTGATGCAGGCCTCGTCAACCTCTGTCGTCGTGAGGTTTTCCTCGGCCCGGCCGGACCCGCCGAGAGGCGGATCCGGCCTGGTCAGAGCTCTGGAGAGAGCGGGTAGATCTTGAGGCTCTCCGAGCGGAAACTGATGACGACGGGCTCGCCCCTCTTCGCTCGCCGCAGCCAGTCGCCATGGACCGCGGCGGAGGCCCGGAGTCGGTACTCCTCCGGCCCCGCACCCACCTGGACGTCGTAGTAGCGACCACCGAACTCGGCGGACAGCAGAGTCGCCTCGAGGGTGATCTCCCGGTGCGAGACGTCCTCCTCCGGCCGGTGCAGCGTGATGTCGTCAGGCCACAGACGGGCGGACACGGCACGACTGTCGCCCGTCTCGCAGCGCAGCGGTAGTTCGGTGCCCGCCGCCGTGGTCCATTCCAATCCGGTGCGGTGCAACTCGAGCCGGTTGGACATGCCGATGAAGTCGGCCACGTATTCGCTCACGGGGTGATCGAACACGTCCTGCGGGGTCGCGAGCTGCTCGATCTTCCCCTGCTTCATGATCGCGAGACGATCCCCGAGCGCGAACGCCTCGGAGTGGTCGTGGGTGACGAAGACCGCGCCGAACCCCAGCTCGTCGTGCAGCCGGCGGATCTCCGTGCGCACCTGGTCGCGCAGGAGCGCGTCCAGGTTGCTGAGCGGTTCGTCGAAGAGGACGAGATCGGGCCTCGACGCCATCCCCCGGGCGACGGCGATCCGCTGCTGCTGACCGCCGCTCAACTGCGAGGGATAGCGGTCGAGCAGGTGGCCGCAGTCGACCATCTCCGCGGCCTCTTCGACCCTCCCGGAGTTGAGCGCGTCCTTGAGCTTGCGCGCCTTCAACGGGTACGCGATGTTCTTCCGCACCGTCATGTTGGGCCACAGGGCATAGGACTGGAACACCATCCCGATGCTCCGCTTGTTGGGAGGCACGTTCACGCGGTTGGCCGCGTCGAACATCGGTGCGCCGTCGAAGGCGATCGACCCCGCCTCGGGGGTCTCGAGGCCGGCGAGACACCGCAGCGTGGTGGTCTTGCCGCACCCGCTCGGACCGAGGAGGACGAGGAACTCGCCCGCTCCGATCTCCAGATCGAGCTCGTCGACGACGACGTTGCTTCCGTATTGCTTGGTGAGACCGGAGATCTCGATTTTCGCGGTCATTGGTCTTCCTCACATTCACGCCGGCGGAAAGGCTCGGCTCGGTCACCTGGTAACAGGGCGGGCGCGCACCCGCGGGACGACATCACAGCTTCTCCAGGACGTTGCGTCCGCCGATCAGCATCGCGACCGCGACACCGGCACCCGTGACCGCGGACATGAGAATCGCCATCGCGGCGACGAGGGTGTACGAACCGTTGCTCCAGTGGTCGTAGAGCAGGGTGCCCATCACCTGCGTCGTCGCGGAGCGGACCATCAGCGAGGCCGCGAACTCGTGGGTCAGGAGGATGAACATCAGCGCGATCGAGCTGAGGATGGTCGGCCGGAGCATCGGCAGCGTGATCCTCGCCATCGTCGCCACCGGGCCGGCTCCCGAGACCGCCGAGGCCTCCTCGTACTTGTCACCCATCGAGATGAGCGCCGTCAGCTGCATACGGGTCGCGAACGGGATCATGAGGACCACGTAGACCAGGATGATGACGGCCTTGGTGCCGTAGAGGATGAGCGGCGGTTCGGTGTAGGTGAGCAGGAACCCGACGCCGAAGATGACGGCCGGGATACCCATCGGCAGCGCCGTGATGAGGTCGGCGACGGTACGCAGGATGCGCAGGTCCTGCCTCCGGACCATGAGGTTCGCGACACCGAACCCGATGGGCACACAGATCAGCACGGCGACGATCGACGTCACGACACTCGTGACGACCGAGTCCACTATGCCCGGGGTGGTGACCAGCGCCCGGTAGTTGCTCAGGGTGAACAGGTCCCAGGACAGGGTCCCCGACCAGAACGGGGTCAGGGACACGATGATCACCCCTGCCAGCGGGAGGATGAGCGCGACCAGACCGTAGACGGCGACGATCGCCGTGGCCCAGTGCGAGGACCCTCCGACCGGGGAGAAGGACTTGCCCCCATGGGTGACGAACCGGGTCTGGTTGCCCAGGAGCGCCCGCTGGCCGAACACCACGAGGATGCCCATGATGACCAGGGGGGATCCCGCGGCCGCGGCGGCGGCGAAGTTGATGGGTGACTCCGAGGCCCGGAGGTACATCTCGGTGGCCAGGACCTTGACGCCCTCGTTCTGACCCAACAGCAGGGGTGCGGTGAACTGGCCGAGACCCAGCAGCAGGGCCACACCGGCGCCGTATACGAGCGACGGGCGCAGCAGCGGGAGGACCACCTTGAAGAACGTCCCGATGGTCGTGGAACCGGCGATCTGGGCGGCCTCGAGGTGCTCGCCGCTGATGTTCTGCATACCGGCGCTGACGAAGAGGTACACGAACGAGGTGAGGCTGAACCCGGTGATGATGATGATCCAGGTGGGGCTGTACACGTTCACCGGGCCTGACTGCAGGTCACTCCACCAGGGCAGCATCCGCAGCAGGATGTTGATGTAGCCGGGGCCCGGGGAGAGCAGAAACGCGAATCCCACGACGTTCGCGACCGACGGGATGACGATCGGCAGGATCGGGACCAGACGCAGCAAACCCATGCGGCGCGGCAACCGGGTGGTCGCGAAGGCGAGGACGGTGCCGCACACCATGGCGATCACCAGCGAGAAGAACGCGAGCGCGGCCGTGGTCTGCAGGGTGGAGACGATGTCTGCGCGGCCGTACTGCGAGCGGTAGCCGGCCCCACCGTTCTCGAACGCCAGCGACTGGAGTTTGAACAGCGGCCAGACCACCAGGTACGCGAGCACGAGTATCAGTGCCGCGTACATCAACCGATGTCGCCATATCGACAGCGGACCTGAACTTTTCACTTCGATCTGTCCTCAGCTCGGGGTAGTACGGTGCGGGATCGGGGGCGTGCGGGGATCCGGCCCGCGGTGGGCGAACACCTCACCGCGGGCCGGGTCGGGGCTCAGCCCAGGAAGAGCTGTTCCCACTGAGCCTGGTACTCCTGGACCGTCTCGGGATCCAGGGTGTCCGGATCACCCAGCTCGACGTCCTGAGCCGTGACCGTCGAGCCCGGCACGCCCGTGCCCGGGACGTCCGGGAGCACCGAGAGGTAGTCGGCCGAGATGGCTTCCTGACCCTTGTCCGTGATGAGGAAGTCCGCGAGCAGCTGCGCCGCGTTCGGATTGGGCGCCGAGGCGAGGACGTGGGAGTACCACGGCACGCCCCACGGGTTCTCGGGGAGCGCGAAGTCGACCGGAGCGCCCTTGTCCTTCTCGGTCAGGACGTTGCTCGCCGCCATCGGCGCCACCCACACCTCACCGGAGGCCAGGGCCTGGGTGATCGCGACCGCGCTCGAGTAGATCCGCGGGTTGGTCTCGGCGAGCCGTTCGAGGTAGTTCTCGCCGTAGTCCACGTCGATCTTGCGGTACATGTCGACGTAGGTCGGGATGCCGTTCGGGTTCTGGATGCCGACCTTGCCGTCGAACCGGGGGTCGAGTGCGTCGTCCGGCGTCGCCAACCCCTCGGGGACCTGCGCCGTGTTCCACCCGAGGCCGAACACCGTCGCACTGGTGAGGAAGAACTTGTCCTCGAGCACGCTCTCCGCGCGGTCGTAGTCGGGGTTGTCCAGCGAGGGCGCCACGACCTCGGCCGAGTAGTCGGTGTCGAAGCTGCGGTTGATCCACCCGGCGTCCGTGGTCATGTGGACGTCCGCGACGCCGGACCCGGTGGAGTTCTCCACCTCGATCTTCGGCAGGATGTCCGCGTCCGTCCCGCGGACGTAGGTGAGGGTGATGCCGGGATACTCCGTCTCGAACGCCTGCTTGAGGGCCTCGAGGTTGTCCGGGGAGTGGGTGGAGTAGATCGTCACGTTGCCCTCCTCCTGGGCGGCGGCGACGATCTCGTCCCATGATCCCGCGAGCTCCGAACCCGATCCGGAGTCCGACCCGCACCCCGCGAGCACCAGCGCGAGCGCTGCCGCGCTGGCGACAGCGGCCTTGATTCTGGAAAAGCGCATTGCTTCCCTTCCTGTGACGGCCGCCGTGAGTCGGAGCCGAATTGAACTAACTTCAGTGAACTGTATGACCCAGGTCACGTGAGCGCAAGGGGAAGCGCCCGTTAACTTCGCCGGGATCCTGATCTCGGGCCGTCAGCCGAGGAACCTGCGCTCCCAGGCGGCGACGTACTCCTCCACCGCCGCCGCCTCGAGCGTCTCCGGATCCGCGAGATCGATGTCCTGCGCGACGACGTCCGAGCCCTCGACCCCCGTGCCCGGGACATCCGGCAGCGCGGCGATGTAGTTCTCCGAGAGCGCGGCCTGCCCGGCCGGGGTGAGCATGAAGTCCGCGAGCACCTGGCCCGCGTTCGGGTGGGGCGCGGCCGCCAGGACGTGCGAGTAGAACGGGATACCGATGGGGTTCGCGGGCAGGGCGAAATCGACGGGCGCGCCCTTGTCCCGTTCCGCCAGGACGTCCATGGACGCCCCGGGGGCAGCCCAGATCTCACCCGACGCGAGCGCCTGGGTGATCGCGGGCGCACTGCCGTAGATGCGGGGATTGACGCCGGCGAGCCTGTCGACGAACCCCTCCCCGTAGTCGATGTCCATCCGGCGGTAGATGTGCACGACGGCGGGGAAGCCGGCGGGATTGACGACGCCGACCTTGCCGTCGAACCGCGGGTCGAGCAGGTCCTCGGGGGACGCGAGCCCAGCGGGCACGTTCTCCGTGTTCCACGCCAGGCCGATCGAGGTCGCACTGGTGACGAAGAAGGTGTCGTCCAGCACCCCGTCCTCCGCGCGGTACGCGGGGTCGTCGATCGCCGGCGCGACCACTTCCACCGAGTAGCCACCCGAATCGAGGCTGCGCTGGATCCACCCGGCGTCGGTGGTCATGTGGACATCGGCGACCCCGCTGCCCGTCTGGTTCTCGACCTCGACCCGGGGGATCAGATCGGAATCCGTCCCGCGGACGTAGTTCAACGAGATCCCGGGATACTCCGACTCGAATGCGGTCTTGAGCGACTCCAGGTTGGCCGGGGCGTGGTTGGAGTAGATGGTCACGCTCCCCTCGTCGGTGGCGGCGGCGACGATCTCGCCCCACGAGCCGGCCAGTTCCGAACCGGTGTCGTCCGATCCGCATGCCGAGGCGACGGCGGCGGTCGTGACGAGCACCGCGATCGCGGCCACGGTGCCTGTGAACCTCATATGCTTCCCCTTTCCGGAGACGAGGAGCTCATTGAGTTGAACTCACTTCATTGCAGAATAGGGTCGAGATCACACCGCGTCAGCCGTTCGGGACGACCGGCGTCCATCCCTGCGGCGGCGGCCCCGAGTGCGGATCCGGCAGCAGGGGGACGGGCACAGCGATCGGCCCGCCGGCCCGGGATACCGGGCGCGACGGGCCGATCCATTTCCGGCCCCGACTGGAGACGGCAGCGGCGACTCAGCCGACGAACTTGCGCTCCCATTCGGCCTGGTAGGCGGTGACAGTCTCGGGATCGAGGTCCTCGTGGTCCGCGAGACCGATATCCTGGGCGATCACCGATGATCCCTCGATACCCGTCCCGGGGATGTCCGGAAGCGCGGCGACGAAGTCGGCGGAGATGGCCTCCTGCCCCTCGGGCGAGATGAGGAAGTCGGCCAGTACCTGTGCGGCGTTGGGGCTGGGCGCGGAGGCCAGGACGTGGGAGTACCAGGGCACGCCGAACGGGTTCTCCGGCAGGACGAAGTCGACCGGCGCCCCCTTCTTCTTCTCCGTGAGGACGGTGCTGCCCGCCATCGGGGCAGCCCAGACCTCACCGGAGGCCAACGCCTGGGTGACGGCCACGTTGCTGGCGTAGATCTGCGGGTTGACCGTCGCGAGCCGGTCGACGAAACCGTCCCCGTAGTCGACGTCGATCTTCTGGTACATGTCCACATAGGTGGGCATACCGTTCGGATTCTGGATACCGACCTTGCCGTCGAGCCGCGGATCCAGGACATCGTCCGGCTCCGACAGCCCTTCGGGGACGTTGTCCGTGTTCCAGCCGAGCCCGAAGACAGTCGCGCTCGTGACGAAGAACTTGTCCTCGATCACGCTGTTCTCGGACTGGTACCCGGGCTGCTCCAGATTGGGGGCCACGACCTCGGTCGAGTAGTCCGTGTCGAGGCTGCGGTGGATCCACCCGGCGTCCGTGGTCATGTGGACGTCCGCGACTCCCGTCCCGGTCTGATTCTCGACCTCGATCTTGGGAAGGATGTCCGCATCGGTCCCGCGAACGTACACCAGCGTGATGTCGGGATACTGCGCCTCGAACGCCACCTTGAGCGCTTCGAGGTTCGTCGGCGAGTGGCTCGAGTAGAGGGTGACTTCCCCCTCCTGATTGGCGGCCTCGACGATCTCATCCCACGATCCGGCGAGTTCGGAGCCCGAGCCCCCTCCCGTGCCGCACCCCGCGAGCACGAGGGCGAGCGCCATCCCACCTGCCACGATTGACCTGATCCTTGCTGTTCTCATCTGCGATCTCCTGGGGGTCAGGCTCCGGGGTATACTCCCGAAGTGAACTAGCTTCACCTCACTCTATGGCATGGGTCACGTTGCAAGCCCGGCTTTCGTCTGATTCGGATCCGGTTTCTCTGCGCCGCCGTCATGAACGCCGTCGCGCACGAGGGCCGGGGGGCTCCATTTCCCGCTCAGACAGCCGGGGCTCGGGCCGTACAGCCGCAACATCAGCCTGAACCCACCCTCCGGGGCGGGGAGCCAGTTGTCCTCGCCCTCCACGGGCCGTTCGTGCGAGACGACCAGCTCGAGGGACCCGTCGGGCTCGTAGCGCAGGTGCGGACTCCTGTCCCCCACCGAGTAGCGCGACAGGGGGTTGGCAACCAGGAGACCTTCCGCGTGATACATGGTCAACGACCAGAAGTACGTCACGGGTGGCAGCTGGCCCGGGGTGAACCGCAGTCGATAACGGTGGTCGCCCACCAGCCCGCGGCCGGCACTGTCCACCTCGAGCACCGGGTAGAGGGCCTCTTCCGCGGGATTGATGTAGATCTGCGCCATCGCGACCGAAGCGCGGAGGAGCCAGTCTCGGCCGAACTCGACTCCCGCGTAGTTGATCATCCACCCGTTGCGGACCTGCCCCGCATCGGCGACGCCTCGTCTCACCATCGCGAACCCGCGCGCCACCGCGTCGTCAAGTGCGAACCGGGGCATCTCGGCCCCGAGGCGTTCGCCAGGCCGCCAGCCCACCTCGGCGAGGAGGTCTCTCACGTCGGGGTCCACCGCCTCGACGCTCAGATCGTCCATGACCCGCGACAGCTGCTCGAAGAAGTGCCGTCCCGGGCCTGACTCGCTCGCGACGGGGGACTGGGACGCATCGGGCTCGGCGTCCGGTACCCGAGCGTGCGTCCCCGGTGAGCTCAGGCGGATCTCCTCCTGGAGCGCATGCACCTCGTGGAGATCCCGCGGGTTCGATGAGTCGACCATGATCCGCCCGGCGATCATGAGGAACCTGCAGGTGCAGTCGAGTTCCATCCCGAGCTGGCCGGAGGTCAGGGCCGGTTCCGCGAGCGATGGCGCCCAACGGATCGTCACGGGCCCGAGGACGCCGCCGTGCGTTCGCTTTCCGACGGTGTGGCAGGTGGTGTCGGCGTAACCGAACTGGAACGCGTAGTACCGTTCGCCGAAATCGGGCAGGTCCAGCCGGAGGTCTCCCTCGAGCAGGTCAACCCAGGCCACGCTGTAGAGGGTGTCCACGTTGGGAGCCACACCTACCCGGTAGCCGGGGTCGGACAGAAGCTTCTGGTGCCCGAACTCGCCGAGGGGCGCGGCTGCCGACCGGCCGGAGTCCCGCTCGCGGCCCGGTTCCGACCGCGTCATCGTCTCCCTCAACTGGAGCGACCGCACGAGCGGATATCCCCACACATACAGCTGCTCGTACCTGTCGATCGAGTCGGAACTCAACGGCCTGTCTCCTCGCAGTGTTCGAGGGTGTCCACCGGCCCCGGGGACCATCGACCCTCCAGCAGCTCCTCCGTCGGCCCGTAGGTACGCAGGACGAGGAAGAACGGGGACCGGGGTGCCGGCAACACACCGGGGTTAGGGTCACGCTCGGCGGCCCCCGGGTCGATCCTGATCCGCACCCGACCGGAGCCGTCCGGCGTCAGGCCCGAGGCGCTGCCCACGGAGTAGCGATCCCACGGGTTGCCGTACACGCGACCGCTGTCAGCCAGGTACAAGGTGACCGACCAGAAGTAGTCGACCGGCGGGGCCGTGTCCATGACCAGGCAGTACGCACCGTTGCTGCCGTCCAGTGGGACTCCGTTCGACGACACGTAGGTGTTGAACGAGGTGTTCTCCTCGACCACGTTGGCGCCCAGGCCGACGTTGTTCATCACGGCCCTGGCGAGGAAGTTGGTCCCGTGCCGACCTTTGTCCCGCACCCGGGTCCAGCCGCTGCCCAGCGGTTCCCCGAGCTGGGACCGGCTTGCGCGGATCATGTCCATTGCGGAGTCGAACCCTCGCTGCGCGACATCGGGCACCCAGTCGCACCCCGACGGGGACACCTCCCCCGGGCCGGCACCGATCCCGATCGCCCGGTAGCGCGCGACCATCACTTCTTCGCGGGCCGGGACACCACACAACCCGATGACCGCTGTGAGGGCCGTGGCGAACTCCGTCCACCTGCTCTCCACCAGAGAACTGTCCACCTCGGTGTACCGCTGGAGACTGGCCTGCGGATGCGGGGTGCGGATTCGGAACCGTTTTCTCATCGCGTCGGCCTCGCCGGTGCCACCGGTCGCGGTCACCTGCACCCGCAGCAGCGCCCAGACGACAGGCGTGGCCACCACCATCACGTCCTTGCCGGTCCCCCTCGCCTCCGCGGCCTGTTCGGACGTGCACAGGACCACCGTCACCGGGCCGCCCCCGTGGGTCCGGTTGCTGATGTTCGACGCGTTCCCGTGAGCGTCGAACAGGTTCACGGTGTAGTAGCTGTCGCCGACCGCCGGGACCTCCAGCTCCACCGGTCCCTGCTCCACCGAGATCCACCCGTTCGAGTACAGGGTGTCCACATTGGGGACGCGGAATTCCGCGAAATCGGGCCCGGCCAGGCCCCGTCGGTGGTCGAAGACGTTGAGTCGCTCGTCGTCCCCGGCCGGGCGCTTCCACACGAAGTCGCTGAACTGCGCGTACTGCAGGACCGCGGTCAGACCCCACACCGTGGCGTCGAAAGCGAGGTGTTCCACCAGCTTCTCCGCCTGGTGTCGGTCGTCCGGGAACAGGTCGGGCGACGCCGACTCCTGGTATTGGCTGACATCGGCGAAGTCATACGATCGGCGGTCCACAGTTGTCCTCCTGGTCTCGGGTCCTGTTGCTGGTCTCGGGTCCTACTGTTGTTCTCGGGTCCCTGCTGCCGGGTCGCGCCGTGCGCGCGGTGCGAGCGCTGTCGGGTCGTCAGACCGTGAAGCGACCCCCGTTGCTCAGCAGCACCGCGCCGACGACGTTCGACGCCTGATCGGAGGCCAGGTAACAGATGCTCTCGGAGAGCTGCTCCGCGGTGGCGTAGCCGAAGGCGCTGCCCTCGTTCATCCGCGCGCGGACCGACTCGGGGGTTCGCGCGGCCATGGCGGTGTCCACCGGGCCGGGGGCGACGGTGTTGACCCGGATGCCGAAGTGGACGGCCTCTTTGGCCACGGACTGACTCAGTGCGTGGACGGCCGCCTTGGAGGAGGCGTAGTGCGGGTAACCCACGAGGGTGTCGAACGCCGCCGAGGACCCCACGGTGACGATCGCCCCTCCCCCGCCGGGGCGCATCGCCCGCACGGATTCGCGCAGGACGTGGAAGGTGCCGTCCAGATTGACGGCGTGGATCCGGCGCCACGTCGAGTCGTCGAGCCGGCTCAGGACGTCGACCGGTTCGCCGGTCTCGGCCGCCTCGTAGATGTGGGCTTTGGCCACGGGGTCATCGATGCCGGCCGCGTGGACGACCACGTCCACCCGTCCGTCTTCGGCCGAGATCTCCTCGAAGAGCGCGCGGACCGCGTCCGGGTCGGCCACGTCCACCCCGTGTGCGACGCCGCCGATCTCCGAGGCGACGCGCTGCGCTGACTCCCGCGCCAGGTCCACCAGGTGGATCCGGCGCGCGCCCTCCGCGGCGAGCTGCCTCGCCACGGCCGCCCCGATCCCCGAGGCCGCCCCGGTGACCAGTGCGACCCTGCCCTCGAACCGGGTGTTCTGTGGCGCCGTCATGATGTCCGTCCTCTTCTCGTCGGTGTGGTGTGGTGGAGCAGGTCACCGCGTTGCGCGGGGGTCACATGGTCACCACGAGACGGCCGGTGACCCTGCCGTCGCGGAGCCTGTCGATCCCGTCGGGCACCTGCTCGAAGTCCAGGTGCTCGACGACCGGGGCGATGTCGCCGGCGCGCAGGTAGCGGTAGACGGACTCGATGTCGGATGTGGTGCCCCCCGAGGATCCCCGGATGACGGCCTTCTGGTGGATGACGTCCGCGGTGACGAGTTCCGAGGTGTGTGCCCCCATGCCGATCATCACGATGGTCCCGCCCACGCGGATCGCCCGCACCGCGGCCTGGGCGGTCGTGGCGAAGCCGGCGAAGTCGATGACGGAGTCCAGACCCGCCCCGGCCAGCTCGGCGGCGTCGGCGACCACGGCGGTGACGCCCAGGTGCTCTCCCAGCCGCCGTGCGTCGGCGCTGGGGTCGGCGGCGTGCACCTCGGCACCCAGGAGCACCGCGATGCGCGCGCCGATCTGCCCGAGACCACCAAGACCGATGATCCCGACCCGGTCTCCGGGACCGACCCCCGCGACGCCGACCACAGCCTGGTGTGAGGTCATGCCCGCGTCTGTTCCCAGGGCGCCGAGTTCGTAGGAGAGCCCCTCCGGCAGTGGGACCAGATCAGCCGCGGGCGCCACGTGGTACGCCGCGTAACCGCCGTCTCGCCCGTATCCGGGCACGGTGGCGCCGAGCGGGTGGACACCGCAGCGGGTGCCGACGACGACGTCGTGCACTCCCTCACCGAGCGCCACCACCTCGCCGGCAATCTCGTGCCCGAGGGTGATCGGGCACCGGTGGATGTTCTCCGCCCAGGACGGCTCGTCGAGCTCACCCACATCCGAGTGGCACATCCCGGCCGCACGGACCCGGATGAGGACCTCCCCTGGGCCCGGCTCGGGGACCGGGACCACCGCCAGGGTCAGGGGGTTGCCCGTCCCGGTCCACTGCCAGGCCCGCATCTCGGCGGGGATGGTGTTGATGTTCATGTGTCCTCCGTTCATATGACCACCGTGTGCTGGTTTGCCGACGGTCGTCGCCGCGGGTGTCAGATCTCCGCGCCGACCCGGTAGCCCTCGGCGATCGCGTGGCTGATCCGCCGCGGGGCCAGGGCGTCCCCGATCACGCTGACGTCGTCGCGCCGGCCGAGGGCGCGGGCGATCCCGTCGACGGCGGTGCGGGGCCGGTGCCACACCACGAGATCCGCGTCGAGCGGCAGGTCCCCGCCGCCGAACACGGGCACGAGGCGGCCCACCTCGTCGTCGGACCCGGGCAGGTCCAGCCC
>NZ_JADDKI010000125.1:0-12451 GCF_015356725.1 Dietzia sp. SYD-A1 | reverse complement strand
CCCCGACATGGACCCCGCCACCCGGGGCGGCGACCGATCGCGCTGTACCGGACTCCAGCGCCTCGACGCGCTGCAGCAGCGCGAGCACCGAGTCGTCGGCCGACGGCAGCAGTAGTTTGGCGCAGAGGATCTCCAGCAGCAGCCGGGGAGAGGTGGCGCCGCGCATCGACCCCATCCCCTCGTGCACCATGTCCGCGCACCGCGCGAGGGTGGCGGGGCCGATGTTCTCGGCCTGCCGCCGCATGGTGTCGGCCTGCTCGACCGGCGCGTCGACGAGGCCGCGCTCGATGGCCTGGGGGACAGACTGCACCATGATGAGGTCTCGCAGACGCTGCAGCAGGTCCGCCGCGAACCGGCGGGGATCGAGCCCTGCCTCGATGACCTTGTCGACGGTCCGGAACAGCGTCGCACCGTCGGAGGCGGCGAGGGCGTCCACGGTGTCGTCGATCAGCGCCGCCTCGGTGGCCCCCAGAAGACTCACCGCGCGCGAATAGGTGATGCCCTCTTCGCCCGCGCCGGCCATCAGCTGGTCCAGCACGCTCAACGTATCGCGCGGCGACCCCCCACCGGCGCGGATGACCAGCGGGAAGACGGTCGGCTCGACCCGCACGCCCTCCTGGTCGCAGACCCGCTCGAGAAGTCCGCGCATCGCCGAGGGCGTGAGCAGGCGGAACGGGTAGTGGTGCGTCCGTGAGCGGATCGTCGGCAGCACCTTCTCCGGCTCGGTGGTGGCGAAGATGAAGATGAGGTGCTCCGGCGGCTCCTCCACGATCTTGAGCAGCGCGTTGAAGCCCGCGTTGGTGACCATGTGCGCCTCGTCGATGATGAGCACCCGGTACCGCGACGACGCCGGCGCGAAAAATGCCCGCTCACGCAGGTCACGGGTGTCGTCCACACCACCGTGGCTGGCCGCGTCGAGCTCGGTGACGTCCAGCGTGCCCGTGCCCCCGGGCGCGAGCGCCACGCAGGAGTCGCACTCCCCGCAGGGTGTCGCGGTGGGTCCCTCCACGCAGTTCAGCGACCGGGCGAGGATGCGGGCGGACGAGGTCTTGCCGCACCCGCGCGGCCCGGAGAAGAGATACGCGTGGTTGATCCGGCCGGAGGACAATGCCACGGAGAGCGGCTCGGTGACGTGCTCCTGGCCCACGACCTCGGCGAAGGAGGCGGGGCGGTACTTCCGGTAGAGGGCCACGGCTAGAGGGTACCCAGGGGGTACGACGACGAGGCGAGACCTCTGCGTCCGGGAGGACGACATCCCGAAATGACCGGAGGGGCCGCGTCTCCGCGACCCCTCCCGACGTCCCTCGCGCGGCGGTGCGGGCCCCCTCAGACCCTCGCGGCGCGGTTCCGGACCGAGATCACAGCACCGGCCCCTCGCAGCCCCTCAGCCGCACTCCGGTGCCCGATCCCTTATGGGGTCCGGACGCGTCAAATACAACCACGCGGACCTGCGGCGATCAAGGACCTTCCTCAATTGACTACTGCTCAACAGCGCTTTCGGGGCCATTCGTGCACGTCAGAGCACTGTCCCCCGAAATTCCCGGCGGGTCCACGTAATGAGAACGTGTTACAGATCACAGCACCACCGCTTTCGCTGGTGACAGCGGCACCGTCGACACCCCCACAGGGGCATCACCGGGTCCGCATCTCAGTGATTGGTGATTAACGAAGCGGCAGGCTGTGTTACATCACTTCTGCGCGTCGCGACACGCCGCGAGCAACGCGCACAGTCCCACCACGTCCATCGCCGTCTCCACCTCGGCCAACGGCGGGAGGGTGGGCGCCAGCCGGATGTGCCTGTCGTCGGGATCCCGCCCGTACGGATAGGCCGAACCCGCCGGGGTCAACGCCACACCGATCGCCTTGGCCAGGCGGACGGTCTCCGTGGCGGTACCGTCCGGGACCTCGAGGTCGATGAAATACCCGCCCTCAGGCCTGGTCCAGCGGGCCACCCCGTAGTCGCCGAGGCGGCGGCCCAACGCTGCGGCGGCCGCCTCGAACTTGGGGGCCACGATCTCCCGGTGCTTCTGCATGTGGGCGCGCACCCCGTCGGCGTCACCGAAGAACCGCGCGTGCGCCAGCTGGTTCACCTTGTTCGGTCCGATCGACCGGACCCCGGTGTGGCTCAGATACCAGTCGAGGTTCGGCGTCGAGGCCGAGAGGAACGACACGCCCGCGCCGGCGAAGGTGATCTTGGAGGTCGAACACACCTGCAGGAAGCGATGAGGGTGACCGGCCTCCGCGGCGATCGAGTCGACGTCGGGCACCTTGGGGAAATCCGGGGTCAGCGTGTGCACCACGTAGGCGTTGTCCCAGATCACCCGGAAGTCCGGGGCGGCCGTGACCATGCGCGCCAGCCGCGACACGGTGTGGTCGCTGTAGACGACGCCGGTCGGGTTGGAGTAGATCGGCACACACCACATGCCCTTGATCGACGGGTCCGTCGCCACGAGATGCTCCACCTCGTCCATGTCCGGGCCGCCCTCGCCCATCGCGACCGGGATCATCTCGATACCGAGGGCCTCGGTGATGGTGAAGTGCCGGTCGTATCCGGGCACCGGGCAGAGCCACCGGAGCGTCGGCTCGTCCTTCCACGGACGCTCGGAATCCGGCGTGCCGAACAACATCGAGAACGCCAGCAGGTCGTACATGATCGACAGGCTCGCGTTGTCCTGCGCGATCACCCGGTCGACGTCCACCCCCAGGAGCTCGGCGATGATCCCACGGAGCTCCGGCAGTCCTGCCCCGCCTCCATAGTTCCGGACGTCGGTCGACCCCGCGGTGTGGTCCCCCTCCCCCGGCAGGGCCAGCAGCCGCTCGGAGAGGTCCAGCTGTTCGGGCGAGGGCTTACCTCGGGTCAGGTCCAGGGAGAGACCGCGCTCGGCGAGGGAGTCGTACTCGCGGGACAACTCCGATTCGAGTCGGGCCAGGTCGTCGGCGGAGAGATCGGACAGCGCCACAGTGGCCTCCGGGGGATCGACATCGTCGGTGGTCTCGGCACCTCGACGCAGGTGGTCCTGGTGCCGGACGTGAAGGGACCCCGCGCACCCGCCAGAGCCCGCTGACCCTTGCTGCCTTCCGGCCCTGGGGGAGTTCACAGGATGGACGCCGCGCGGGGTCCGGTGACGAGTCTAACCGTGCCGCCTCCGCGGCCGCACGCCGCCCGGGAGGAAGCCGAGGAATCCCGGATGGTTTGCCAGTGGTTGGCCGCGCTGGGTACTGTGATCGACGGAGGATTCGCCTAGTGGCCTATGGCGCTCGCCTGGAACGCGGGTTGGGGTTTATAGCCCCTCAGGGGTTCAAATCCCCTATCCTCCGCCGCAGACGCGGCCCGGTGCTCTCGAGCCCGGGCCGCGTTTCTCGTCGCCCCGGTGGCGCACGGGCACCGAGTGCCACCGGGGCCCCACCTTCACGCCTGCTACTCCGCGTGCCGCCTCCTGGCGAACGCCGACGCCCGCTCCACGTACCAGCGCAGCGTGTCCGGTTCATCGGTCGCGGTGTAGCTCACGGCGTCCGGATCCGCGCCCTGATAGAGCCGTTTGACCGGCACCTCCATCAGTTTTCCGGTGCGGGTCCGGGGAACCGAAGGCGCGGCGATGATCTCGTCGGGCACGTACCTGGGTGAGACCTTCGACCTGATCTCGGAGACGATGGCCTCCCGGAGTTCGTCGTCGACCTCGAAGCCGGCGTCAGGCACGACGAAGAGCGGCATGTAGTACTCACCCCGAGCCAGTTCAGCACCGATCACCATGGACGCCCGCACACCCGGAACGGTGTCCACGACCTCGCAGATGTCGGCCGATCCCATGCGGATGCCACCGCGATTGATCGTCGAGTCGGAGCGACCGTGGATGACGAAAGACCCTTCGGGTCTGCGGGTGGCCCAATCGCCCTGCCGCCACATGCCGGGGAAGTCCTCGAAGTAGGCGCCCCGGTATCTGCTCCCGTCGGGATCGTTCCAGAACTTCACGGGCATCGAGGGCAGTGGTTCGGTCATCACCAGCTCGCCCACCTCCCCGACGACCGGGCGTCCCTCCGGATCGACGGTGTCCGCCGCGACGCCCAGATACGGCCCCTGGAGCTCGCCAACGTAGGTCGGATCGAACGGGTTCGATCCGACGATCCCCGAAGCGATATCGGTTCCTCCGGAGTCAGAACCCAGATGCACATCGTTCTTCACGTGGTCGTGGATCCACAGCCAGGTCGATTCGGGCAGCGGAGACCCGGTGGACAGGATGGAGTCCAGCTTCGAGAAATCGAAGAGTGCACGGGGGGACATCCCGGAGCGCTGGATTTCCGTCAGCACCGCGGCGCCCACACCGAAGAACGACACCTGTTCCGTCGAGCAGATCTCGAGGTGTCTGGCCGGCGTCCCGAATGACGGGGCACCGTCGTAGGTGACGACGGTCGCACCTCTCATCATCGACGCCACCAGCATGTTCCACGCCACCCACGTCGTGGACACGGCGAAGTACACCCGGTCGCCCGGACCGAGGTCATACTGCAGCCCGTTGGCCTTGTTCGCTTCGAGGACGATTCCACCGTGACCGTGGACTATCCCCTTCGGCTTGCCCGTGGTCCCTGAGGAATACAGCACCCACAGCGGGTGGGAGAATTCGACGCGGTCGTATACGGGCCGGGCGGGCGTTGACATGATCGTGGACATCCGGGTGCTCGGTACGCGGGTCGCCGGGGGCATCTCGCTCGAGGGGCCCCCCGTGTCCACGAAGACGTGGTGCTCGATCGTCGGAAGGGCGTCGATGAGGTCGGGCAAGCCCCTCGTCATGTCCCGGTATCGGCCGTTGAAGTCGTATCCGTCCACGGTGAGAAGAACCCTCGGAGCGATCTGCGTGAATCGATCGCTTACCCCCCGGACGCCGAAGTCCGTGTTGACGACCGACCAGATCGCCCCTACGGACGCTGCCGCCAGTTGGGCGACGATCGTCTCGGGGACGTTCGGCAGGACCGCACACACGACGTCCCCCCGCCGCACCCCGATCGATCGGAAGTGTGCCGCGAGCGACGCCGTGCGTTCTTCGAGTTCCCGCCAGGTCAGGGACTGACGAGGCCGGGATTCGTGCAGGCCGACGACGGCTTCCCGGTCGGGATCCGACCCGGCGAAGCGCAACAGGTTCTCCGCGTAGTTGAGGCGCGCGTCGGGGAACCAGCGGGTGTCAGCGATCGACTCCCCCTCACGCACGGGCCCCGCGCCGCGATCGCCGACGAGGTCGTAGTACTCCCATACCGACTCCCAGAAGTCATCGACGCATCCGACACTCCACCTGTGCAGCTCGGCGTAGGTTCCGAGCCCGCCTCCTACCTCGGCCGGATGCACTCCACGGTGGTGTCGGAGCCAATTCTGGAAGCTGCGGAGATCCGACCCCTCGACCCGTGCTGCGGACGGCTCCCACGTCTTCACGCGGCCATTCACGCTGTGACTGCTCATCATGTTCCCCGTCACCACCCGAGGACCGGCACGAGCAGGAAGATCGTCGAACCGATCACCATCAGGACGACCATCGCCGTCATGCAGTAACCCCAGATGTCCTTGAGTCCCAGACCCGAGAGGCCGAGCGCGGCGAGGACGAAGAACGGTTGCAGCAAGTTGGTCGTCATGTCGCCCACTGACACCGCGTTGACGACGGTCGCAGCTGAGACATTCATGGTGCTGATCGATTCGAGCAGCACCGGCCCCTGGACCTGCCACTGGCCACCGGCGGATGGCACGAAGATATTGACGATCATGGCTGAGATGTAGGCGAACAACGGGAACGTCGCGTCCGTGGAGCTCGATGCGAACCACTCGCCGATCAGGACGATCAGCCCGGCGCCGCCCATCATGCCGACGATGCCGGCGTAGAACGGGAACTGGAGCACGATTCCCGACGCCGCCGGGATCCCATCGGTGATGCACTCGGCGTACTTGGCGGGGCTTCCGTGGAGCGCGATACCGACGATGAGGAATATGAAGTTGATGATGTTGAGTTCGAGGTTGAAGCCCTGGGCGACGAAGTAGGTGATGATGCCGATCAGGCCGAGGATCACGATGAGGTAGTTGATGATCCTGCTGTTGTTGATCCGGTCCGAGACGGTCGAGTCCCTGGAGACCGAGCCGGCGTCCGCAGTCTCCCGCGCGTCATCCGGGCCGGAGAACGGGACGACGTCCCGGCCTTTCGGTGCCATCAGAATGAAGGCGACGAGCACACCCAGGAAACCAAACACGGCCGCACTGATCATGGTCGGGCTATACAGCGTCTCGGTGACCGGTATGAGTCCGATCTCATCTTCCAGGCTGTGCCCGGGGGTGTTGACCAGCAGTGGAGCGGTGAGGGCGAGCGACACCGGCTGAGTCGCGATGACCGCCGTGTACGCGGCGGCGACAAGCAGCCGGAAATCCGCGACCTTGACACGTCGAGCGATCTCGATCGCGACGAGCGTTCCCCCGACGAAGCCCAGACCCCAGCTGATGATGCCGAATGCCGCTGAGACCACCATCGCCATGACGAGCGCGGCGAGTTGGGTCTTGGGGACGCCGGCGAGGCGGGTGAGGAGCCTGTTGACCGGCGGAGCCTTCGCGAGCGCGTAGCCGGTGACCAGTACGACCACCATCTGCATGCCGAACTCGAGGAAGCCCCAGAATCCGCCGTACCAGTGCTCGGCCATCTCCGGCAAGGACTGGCTCCCGATCGTCATCCCGAGGATCAGAGTGACGATCGTCAGGACGAGCGCGAAGAGGAACGCGTTGGGCAGATACTTCTCGACGAGAAGGTTGAGAGAGCGCGATAGGGCTCGCACAGGCGGATCTCCTTTGGGCTCAGCGGGGGCTCGGACGCCATGACGCCCGACACATTCTGCTATCGCTCGTCACAAAAGGAGATGGACCACAGCCTGAAATTGTTGCGTAGGTCTCGTTACAGATTACAAACCTGTCGAGCTATGGACCGTCGGCCACCGTTCGAGGCTCATTCCTCGGTCGAGTTCCGATCCCTGGCGCGCAGCTCGAAGTACCACTGCAGTGATACCGCGGTCTCCATGTCGTCGACCGAACACCCGGTGATCTCCGCGAACCGGGCGATCCGGTAGCGCAGGGTGTTCGGATGACAGTTGAGCGTTCTCGCGGCGTTCTTATAGGAGCGGTTCTGCCGGAGATACTCTTCGACGCTGCACAGGGTGGAGGCGGCATCGACCTTGGCCGAGTCGAGGGGTTGCCGAAATCTCGCGTCGAAGAGATCGACGACCGGCGACTCCGGGTCGACAGCTACCCGCCAGCCGACCTCCTCGAGGTGGTGATTCCCCGCGCTCAGCGCGGTCGAGGTGCTGGCCACCCGCCGAGCAACCTCGAGGGACTCCGCTATGCCGGACAGGGGACGGGGCCGACCGTAGGACACGGACACGCCGTCGCCGGTGTCGAACACCTCCCTGCAGATACCCACGATCACATCGCCTCGAATCGCACACACCCCCCGATGGCCGAAGATCTGGGGCTCCAGCATCGCGAGAAGCGAATAGATGTCGTGCCCGGAGTGACCCACCATCGCGGCGACAAAGCCGCGGTAGTCCAGGTCTGTGCGCAAGGCGAAGCGAGTCTGTGCGGTGGCAAGGATTCCGTCGTCGAAATCTCCGGAGCGCAGCCGGTCGATGAAGTCATTCTTGATCGCATGGTTCCGGGTGTCGAGCTGCAGTTGATGCTGTCGATAGACCTCCACGAGGACGGCCGAGTACACGTCGCTGACCATCCAGATCTGCCGGTAGGCGTGAAGACTCTCGAACGGGGACACGCCGTGCGCGTCGAACAGCTCGGTCAGCGCGTCCGCGATGAGTCCTATGCTGTGCTTGTACGAACGGATGAGGTCCTCGACCGGGACACCCTGCTCGAAGCGCTTCCTCGCGATCTGCGCGTAGGCGCGCAGTTTGTGACCCTGCGGTGTGGGCCCGTCCACCACTGCGCGGATGCACATTTCGATGTTCTGGTGGAACGACGACGAGATGACCTCGTCTGATACGGACTCGTAGGTGGGATACGTGCCACGAATGGTGGCGAGGACCTGCGTGAGGAGAACCGGCTCACGTTCGACGAGCGCGTCGATCGCAGCACCTCGCGGGTCGCCGGGATCCATGTATCGGATTGTGACACGGCCACGGGATCATCCGGCCCCCGCCAACCCCGCACCGCCACGGATCCCCCTCGGTAGCATCGCGGACGTGACCGAGATCACCGCTCCGGACATCGCCCTTCGCGTGCTCGTCTACAGTCACGACGCCGGCACCCGCGACCGCGTCATGACCGCACTCGGCACCCGCCCACACCCCGACCTCCCTCGGCTCGACTACCTCGAGGTGGCCACGGCGGCGGTCGTCGTCGACACCATGGACGCGGGCGGCATCGACCTGGTGATCCTCGACGGCGAGGCCGCCCCCACCGGCGGGCTCGGACTGGCCAAGCAACTGCGGGACGAACTCGACCACGTCCCACCGATCCTCGTCCTGATCGGCCGTGCGGACGACCGCTGGCTCGCGGACTGGTCCCGGGCCGACGCGTCGGTCCCTCACCCGATCGACCCGTTCCGTCTGCGAGATGCGGTCACCTCGCTCCTCGCGCCGACCTGAGCTCCCGCCACCACCGGCGGCCGTCGCACACCTGGAACCGGTCTGCCGAAACCCCAGACACGCGTCAACGCAATGTGAGTAGAGTCACAGTCGGGGTCGGGGACACCCGATCCGACAGGGAGACGGCGGGCCGTGACCCCACCACAGCCGGTCGCCGGCGATCCCATGCGGTTGCAGGAGAAGTGAACCCACAGGTGGCTTCTCGAGGAACGCGCGAGGAGTGACGCGATGAACGAGTACGTACCCATCCTGGTCCTCGGCGCCGTCGCCGTCGCCTTTGCCGTCTTCTCCTCGCTGACGTCGTCGCTGGCCGGTCCGAGCCGGTTCAACAGGTCCAAGGTCGAGGCCTACGAGTGCGGCATCCAACCCACCCCGCAGCCGGTCGGGGGCGGCCGGTTCCCGGTGAAGTACTACCTCACGGCGATGCTGTTCATCATCTTCGGCATCGAGATCCTCTTCCTCTATCCGTGGGCCGTGCACTTCGACACCCTCGGGCTGTTCGGACTGGCCGCGATGGCCCTGTTCGTCGTCAACGTCTCCGTCGCCTACGCCTACGAGTGGCGTCGCGGCGGGCTGAGCTGGGACTGACCGGGGCCGGGGGAGGAGACATCATGGGACTGGAAGAGAAGCTGCCGAGCGGGTTCCTGCTGACCACGGTCGAGCAACTCGCCGGATACATGCGCAAGGGGTCGCTCTGGCCCGCCACCTTCGGACTGGCCTGCTGCGCCATCGAGATGATGGCCACCAGCGGAGGCCGCTACGACCTGGCCCGGTTCGGGACCGAGGTGTTCCGCGCCTCCCCCCGCCAGGCGGACCTGATGATCGTCGCCGGCCGCGTCAGCCAGAAGATGGCCCCGGTCCTGCGCCAGGTGTACGACCAGATGGCCGAGCCCAAGTGGGTGCTGGCGATGGGTGTGTGCGCGTCCTCGGGTGGGATGTTCAACAACTACGCGATCGTCCAGGGCGTCGACCACGTCGTCCCCGTGGACATCTACCTCCCCGGGTGCCCCCCACGGCCCGAGATGCTCCTGCACGCGATCATCACCCTGCACGACAAGATCCAGCACATGCCGCTCGGCGCCAACCGGGCCGAGGCCGTCCGCGCGGCCGAGCGGGCGGCGCTCGACCAACGCCCGCTCATCCCCGTCGAGGGGATGTTCCGGTGACCGGCGACCATCCGGTCCCGGCCGATGCCCCGGACCCCGCGGGCCCGGCCGGATCCGACCCGACCACCGTCGGGGTCCGCCACGGCATGTTCGGTGTCCGCGGCACCGGCGACACCTCCGGCTTCGGCGGCCTCGTGCGCCCCGTCGACATGCCGGGAGGTACCCGGGCCCCGGGCGAGGGGGAACACGGTGCACGGGACGGCGGCGCGCCGGACGACGACCAGGGCGACGACGACGGGGTGGTCGCCACTCTCACCGCCGCCCTGGCGTCGCGGGGCGGACCGACCTTCGACGACGCGGTGGAGAACGTCGTCGTCCACAGGGGGCAGCTGGCCCTCCACGTCCGGCGCCGACACCTGCCGGCGGTCGCGCTGACCCTCCGGGACGACCCCGCGCTCCGCTTCGAGATGTCGCTCGGGGTGAGCGGGGTCCACTACCCCGGCGCCGTGGGACACGAACTGCACGTGGTCTACCCCCTGCAGTCGATCACCCACAACCGCCGGCTGCTGTTGGAGGTCTCGGCCCCCGATTCCGACCCCCACATCCCGTCCCTGACCAGGATCTACCCGACCACCGACTGGCACGAGCGCGAGACCTACGACTTCTTCGGCATCCACTTCGACGGGCACCCGTCGCTCACCCGCATCCAGATGCCGGACGACTGGGAGGGCCACCCGCAACGCAAGGACTACCCGCTCGGTGGGATCCCCGTGCAGTACAAGGGCGCGACCATCCCGCCCCCGGACCAGCGGAGGGCCTACAGCTGATGGCCGACAGAACCGACTCGGACACCGTCCTCACCGCGACCGGACAGGACTGGGAGGCGATCAGCGACGCCGCACGCAGTGCCGACGACGATCGCATCGTCGTCAACATGGGCCCCCAGCACCCGTCGACGCACGGGGTGCTGCGGCTCATCCTCGAGATCGAGGGAGAGACCGTCACCCGTGCGAGCTGCGGGATCGGGTACCTGCACACCGGGATCGAGAAGAACCTCGAGTACCGCTACTGGACCCAGGGCGTCACCTTCGTCACCCGGATGGACTACCTCTCGCCGTTCTTCAACGAGGTCGCCTACTGCCTCGGGGTGGAGCGGTTGCTCGGGATCACCGACCAGGTGCCGGAACGGGCGTCGGTCATCCGGGTGATGCTCATGGAACTCAACCGGATCTCGTCGCACATGGTCGCCCTCGCCACCGGCGCCCTGGAGCTCGGCGCCAGCACCCCCATGCTGTTCGGGTTCCGCGAGCGGGAGATGGTCCTGGACGTCTTCGAGATCATCACCGGTCTGCGGATGAACCACGCCTACGTCCGGCCCGGCGGGGTGGTCCAGGACCTGCCCGACGAGGCGGTGCCCACGATCCGGGAGCTGCTGGACGTGATGCCCGGTCGCCTGCGCGAGATGGAGCTCCTCCTGCGCCAGAACCCGATCTGGAAGATGCGTCTCGAGGGCATCGGGTACCTGGACCTCACCGGGTGCATCGCCCTGGGCGTGACCGGGCCGGTGCTGCGCGCGAGCGGGCTGCCCCACGACGTGCGCCGGACCGATCCGTACTGCGGGTACGAGACCTACGAGTTCGACGTGGTGACGGGCTCGCACAGCGACTGCTACGACCGATTCGTCATCCGCGTGGACGAGATGAAGCAGTCCCTGAGGATCATCGAACAGTGCCTGGACCGGCTCGAGCCCGGCCCCGTGATGGTGGACGACCCCAAGATCGCGTGGCCCGCCCAGCTCAAGGTCGGTCCCGACGGCCTGGGAAACTCCCCCGACCACGTCCGCCACATCATGGACAGCTCGATGGAGGCACTCATCCATCACTTCAAGCTGGTCACCGAAGGGTTTGCGGTGCCCCCGGGACAGGTGTACGTGCCGGTCGAGTCGCCCCGCGGAGAGCTGGGCGTGCACATGGTCTCGGACGGCGGCACCCGCCCCTACCGCGTCCACTACCGGGACCCGTCGTTCACCAACCTGCAGGCGGTGGCCGCCATGTGCGAGGGCGGGATGCTCGCCGACGTGATCGCCGCCGTCGCCAGCATCGACCCGGTGATGGGGGGTGTGGACCGATGAGCGGCGAACCGGTCTTCCTGCAGTTCGGCCAGAAGCCCGATGAACCCGGGGCGATCGTCCACCCGGGCGCACGACGGAGCTACCCGGACGACGTCCGCGAGCGGTTGGCCGATGACGCCGCCGCGATCGTCGCCCGCTACCCGCAGGCCAGGTCTGCGCTGCTCCCGCTGCTCCACCTCGTCCAGGCCGAGGACGGGCACATCACGCCGGCCGGCGTCGAGTTCTGCGCACAGGTGCTGGACCTCACGGCGGCCGAGGTGATGGCGGTGGCGACCTTCTACTCGATGTACCGCCGCACGCCGACGGGCGACTACCTGGTGGGCGTGTGCACCAACACGCTCTGCGCGGTGATGGGCGGCGACGAGATCCTCGCCTCCCTCGCCGACCACCTGGGCCTCGAGGGCCCCGGCACCACCGACGACGGCCGGATCACCCTGGAGCACATCGAGTGCAACGCCGCCTGCGACTACGCGCCGGTGGTGATGATCAACTGGGAGTTCTTCGACGACCAGACCCCCGACTCGGCCCGCCGGGTGGTCGACGACCTGCGGGCCGGGCGGCCGGTGACCCCCACCCGCGGCGCCCCGCTGTGCACCTTCCGAGAGAC
>NZ_JADDKI010000124.1:0-2851 GCF_015356725.1 Dietzia sp. SYD-A1 | reverse complement strand
GTCCTCGGGCGCGGTGAGTCGACCGATCCCCACCTCGGACAGGGTCCGCCACACGGTCTCCGCATCGGGCTCCACCGCGGGGCCGGAGAACTGGGCCAGCACGTCGGCCATCATCGACTCGAGGTCCTCGTCGATCTGGAGGCCCGCGCTCTCGACGGCCTCGCCGGTCGCCGCGGTCGCGCCGTTCTGCCCGTTCGCAGCGTTCGCGGCGTTCGCGGCGTTCATCGCATCCCCAGTCCCCGCGCGATCACGCCGCGCAGAATCTCGTTGGTGCCACCCCGCAGGGTGAAGCCGGGCCGCTGGTGCAGTCCGGCACGGAGCAGATCGGCGAGTTCGGACGCGGCCGCCGCCCCGTCACCGTCACTGTCACCGACACCGGGGGTGAACTCGTCCCCGAGCCGGGCGGAGACCGCCTCGACGATGTCCCCCTCGGTGGTGGTGCCGAGCAACTTGACCAGCGCCGCCGCGGTGTCCGCCGGCTCCCCGCGCTGGAGGGCTCCGGCGATGTTCTGGCTCAGCGCGTGCAGGCCCGCCATCCTCGCGACCGAACGTCCCAGATCAGTCCGGACGGGCAGGTGCCCCTCGGCGATGGCCCCGATCTCCGCGGCCAAGAGCCGGAAAGAGGACAGGAAACGTTCGGGACCGCTGCGTTCGAACGCCAACTCGGAGTTGACCTGCTCCCACCCGTTGCCGAGGGCGCCGAAGACGCGGGAGTCGGGGACGAACACCTCGTCCAGCACCACCTCGTTGAAGTGGTGGTCACCCGACAGGGACACGATCGGGCGGATCGTGACGCCCTCGCCGCGCAGGTCGACGATGAACTGACTCAGCCCGGCGTGGCGGTCGGAGGTGTCCAGGGGCTCGGTGCGGGCCAGCGCGATGAACGCCTCGGCGTGCTGCGCACCGGAGGTCCACACCTTCGTCCCGGTGATCGACCAGCCGCCGTCGACACGGACGCCCTTCGTCCGCACACTGGCCAGGTCCGATCCGGAGTCCGGCTCACTCATGCCGATGGCGAAGCAGCACTCACCCGCCGCGATCCGGGGCAGGAACTCACGCTTCTGCTCCTCCGTGCCGTATCGCAGCAGGGACGGCGCGATCTGCCGATCCGCGACCCACTGCGCGGCGACCGGCGCCCCCACGGCCAGGAGCTCCTCGGTGACGACGAATCGCTCCAGATGCGTGCGACCCCGTCCGCCGTATTCCGTCGGGACCGTCATCCCCACCCAGCCCCTCTCGGCGAGCCGACGGGTGAAGTCCTCATCCCACCGGGTCAACCAGGTGTCGATCCACGGCGTGAGCCGCCCGGCGGCGATCTCCCCGGACAGGAACGACCGCACCTCGGCGCGCAGGGCGTCCATCTCCACCGATGCCAGGGTGGTCGGGGGAACCAGGGCTGAGCTCATCGGTGCTCCTTCGGGAGGGCGTGCGGTGGTGGTGATGGTAGGCCAGCGGCTCAGCGACCCTCGTACTCCCCGGCACGCTTCTCGCCGAACGCGGTGAGGGCCTCGCGGTGGTCGGCGGTGTGGTGTGCGAGCGCCTGCATCGCCGCCGAGAGCTCGAGGAGGGACTCGAGCGACTGGTGCTGCGATTCGCGCAGCAGTCGCTTGGCCATCCGGACCGCGTGCGGCGGGTTCTTGGCCACCCGGCCGGCCAGTGCCCGGGCCGCCGGGAGCAGATCCTCGGGCTCCACGACCTCGTTGACCAGGCCCCAGGCGGCGGCCTGCTCTGCCGTGACCCGGTCGCCGGTGAGCGCCATCTCCGCGGCCCGCGCGGGACCGATCGCCTTGGTGAGCAGCCAGGCTCCGCCGTCGCCCGGGATGATCCCGAGCTGCACGAAACTCTCCGCGAACCACGCCGAGGTGGACGCCACCCGCAGATCGCACATCACCGCCAGGTCGCACCCCGCCCCGACGGCGGGCCCGTTCACCGCCGCGATCACAGGCACCTCGCAGTGGTACAGCGCGCGCGGGATCCGCTGGATGCCCGTGCGGTACCCGTCGCGCAGTTCATAGGGACTGCCGCCGAACATCCCGGCCCTGTCCACCATGTCCTTGACGTTGCCGCCGGCGGAGAACGCCGAGCCCGCGCCGGTGAGCACGACGGCGCGCACGTCGTGATCAGCATTGACCTCCGCCACCCGGGCGCAGAGCGCGTCGACGATCGCGGGATCGGAGATGGCGTTGCGGGTCTCCGGCAGGTTGAGCGTCCACGTCTCGATGTGGTCGGTTCGCTCGACCACCAGTGGCTGAGAGGTCATGGGAATCCTTCTCATCGAGGGGCTGATACGTGAGAACCCCCGGCCGGAAGGGACGGGGGTCAGGGGTTCTGATGGAGCCGCGTGTCGGAATCGAACCGACGACCTTTTCATTACGAGTGAAATGCTCTACCGACTGAGCTAACGCGGCGAGCCCTTGTGGGGCGAGGCAACTATATATGACCGGCCCGCGCGGTCGGAAAACGCCTGGCCCCCCGTGGTGGCCGCCCCGTCCGCAGCCGCGCGTCTCCCCCTGCCGCCTCAGCCCAACGCCTCCCGGATGGCCCCCACCATCGCCGAGACCGCGAACTTCGGCTTGACGTTGACCTCGATGGCCGCGCGACACTCCTGGATGGCCTCGATGGCCCCCAGCACGGACGCCGGCGGATAGTGACCCCCGAGGCGCGCCGACTCCTCGGCCTTGTCCGGGTGCACCGGGGCGACGTCCGCGACGCCGAGTCCGGCCATGAGCGCGTCCCGGTAGAAGCCCGCGAGGTCGACCAAGGCGAGGTCGAGAGAGTCGCGGGTGGAGCGTGTCCGCCGCGACTTCTGCGCCTTCTCCAACTCCTTGACGGCCCCCGCGGCGCCCCGCCC
>NZ_JADDKI010000123.1:0-10504 GCF_015356725.1 Dietzia sp. SYD-A1 | reverse complement strand
GGTCCGACCAGAGCCCGGCCTGGCCGAGCCCGATCCGGATGTCACCCGCCCCGTCGACCCCGTCGGGCCCGCGGGCGCGGGCGGCGGACGCCGCGAGCGCCTCATCGAGCAGGGTGCGCAGTTCCCCGAAGCGCTCCAGGTCCACCGGGACCAGAACGCCATCGTCGGTGACGAACTCCGGTTGCCCGCTCACCACCGCCCGGAACACCGTGGCGAACGGCACCGGCCGCCCCTCGACGGTCACGCTCACCGACAGTCCCAGCCAGTCGATCCCGGACCGGTCCTCCTCGGCAGCCACCCGGATCCGCGGCCCCTCGGCGGCACGACGGATCTCCGGGACCCCCTCGTGCACGCTCACCCGCACGCCATCGAGGGCGCGTAGCGCGGCCACCCCGTCCGCCAGTAGCACCGCCGCGTCGTGCCCGGCGATCCGCACGCGTCCGGGAGCGACGATCCATCCCCACCCGGCATCCTCGGCTCTCCCCGCGAGATCCAGCGACTCGCGGTCCGCCAGGGTCAGCCCCGCGTCCCCCGGGTCCACGGGAGTCAGCGGCCGACGTCGTGTCGTCTCCGTGCCGTCGCCCATCCGCAACACCTCGAGCCTGGACCACTCCGCGAGGAGATCCGGCCCGTCCGCGGAACCGGGTCCGGCGTAGCGGCGGATCACCAGGTCGAACTCGACGCGGTCGAGTTCGGGCAACTCCAGGCGACCGGCCCTGTCGACGACGGGGAACGCGTCGGCCAGACCGGGGAGGAAGTCGCCGCAGAACTCGGCCACGGACCGATCCGGGATGGCCAGCTCGCGCCATCGGCGCAGATCGCGAGCCACCCCGTGGTCGAGCCGCCCGACGGGGCACAGCTCCAGCACCCTGTTGCGGACCACCGCGACGAGGTCACCGCGGTCACCCACGAGCGCGCCGGGCAGGGGTCGGTCGATCGCCTCACCGTCGGGCGTCGTCTGATCGCCGTCCGCCGTCATCACGTCGTCGTCGGTCATCATCGGGTCGCCGTCGGCGGGCAGCATCTCCGCCGCGGCGGTGACCACCACCTCCCGGCCGTCGGGCGACCAGGCCGTGAGCCCCACGCGCCGGCGTGGCCCGGGCCGGACGTCGTGCAGTCCGTCGCCGGGGACGATCTCCACCTCCGCCTCGGCAGCGGTGGCGATGAGCGGCCACAGCGCGGGTACCTCGGCATCGCACAGGTCCAACCAGACCCGGGCCTGACGACGACTACGAGCCAAGGCGTCCACGGCGCGGAACCAGCTGGTCTGCGCGGCGCTCATATCCGCTGTCCACCCGTAGCGCAGCCGGTCCCACTCGACGCCCGCCGACTTCCACCGGCCGCCACGGCCCGGCACGACGATGCGGGCGCGGAGCCGGTTGCCCAGCCCGGGCCTCAGCCCGCCCGTCCAGCCGTCGTCCACGGTCTCGTCCGCCACCACCGACAGCTGCAGGCCGTAGACCTCCGACTCGCGCGGCGGGGACTGCGTCACCATCTGGTGCAGCGTCTCCTCGATCCGCCTCCGCCAGTCGGTCAGTGGGGAATCGGGCACGGGGTAGTCGGATTCGGGGTAGTCGGATCCGGGGCAGTCGGATCCGGGATCGTCCGCCGCGGCGAACAGCATGAGCGCCGCGGCGTGCTTGCACCGCATTGCCACGGGGCAGGTGCAGGTGCTGAGCTTCGGACGGGACCAGCCGTCCTGATCGGGAGTCCCGAAGGCGACCTCGGTCCGGTACCGGCGGCCCCCACTTCCCGCGACCGAGGCCGACAGGGTCCGCGAACCAGGGGTGTATCCCACGTCGCCGATGGCGTCCGCATTGACGTACGGCCGCGACCGAGCCAGCGCCGCGGACCCCACGAACCGCTCGACCTCGGACTCCGGGACCCTCACGCTCGACCGCACGCCCCAAGGGTAGGGCCGACCCACGACACCGGGCGCGCGAGTTCGGCCGCACCGTTGACGTACTGACGACGCAGGCCTAATGTGAAACCAAATGGTTTCATATCACACGCACGGGGTGGATCTCAGTGACGACGACGTGGATCGGTTGTTCCGGGCGTTGGCCGACGCCACGCGCCGGGACATCGTCCGCCGCACGCTCACCGACGAGTACTCCATCTCCGATCTCGCCCATCACTACGACATGTCGTTCGCGGCGGTCCGCAAGCACGTCAACGTCCTCGAGGAGGCCGGGCTCGTGACCGACGACCGCCACGGCCGGGAGCGCCGCATCCGGGGCAATCCCGAGGCGATCCGCCGGGCCCAGAGCCTGCTGGACGGCTTCGAACGCCTCTGGCGGGGGCGCATCGACAGGCTCGACGCCTTACTCGCCGAGGACTGACCCCGAATCCGAACCCGACCCTCACCCTGACCACCACACCCAGACCGCACCCCGAGAGACCCACCACGAGGAAAGAGGCCGACCATGCCAGTCACATCCGTCGACAAGGACCTCGAGGAGTTGACGATGACCATCGTCGCCGACTTCCCCGTGACGGTCCGCCGACTCTGGGACGCGTATGCGGATCCACGCCAGCTCGAGAGGTTCTGGGGTCCGCCCCAGTGGCCGGCCACCTTCACCCGTCACGACTTCTGCCCCGGCGGCAGGTCCGAGTACCACATGACCGGACCCGACGGCACCCGCAGCGGCGGCTACTGGGAATTCCTCTCGGTGGTCGAGGGGGTCTCGTTCGAGGTCCTGGACGGCTTCACCAGCGCGGACGGCGTGCCCGATCCGGAGATGCCGACGATGCGGGCGGTGTTCTCCTTCGAGGAGACCGACAGCGGCGCTCGTCTGACCACCACAACGTACTTCGCCGGCCTCGACCAGCTCGAGCAACTCCTCGGCATGGGCATGGAGGAGGGCACCCGGTCCGCGATGGCCCAGATCGACGACGTCCTGACCGACCTGCGCTCCTTCGCCGCCGACCGAGCGGCCGGCGCACAACTCCTCGGGGACACGCAGGTCCGGATCAGCCGTGTACTGCGCGGGACACCCCGGCAGATCTGGGACGCGCACCATGACCCTGAGCTACTGAGCCGGTGGTTCCACGGACCCGACGGCTGGGCACTGGTCAGCTGCCGGGTCGCCTCTGCACCCGGCGAGATCACCCGCTTCGAGTGGGCCCCCGCCGCCGGCGTCGAGGGAGAGGCCTTCGCCCTGACCGGCGAGTTGCTCGCGTCCGATCCGCCGCACCGGGAGGTCTTCACCGAGACGATGGAGGGGGTCGAGGGCCCGCCCACGCACAACGAGCAGACGCTCACGGCCGTCGCGGACGGGACGCTGATGACGCTCGTCATCACCTACGACAGCGCCGAGCTCCGCGACATCATCCTCGGCACCGGAATGGTCGAGGGCATGGAGGCCGGCTACCGACGGCTCGAGACGGAGGTCCTGGCTCCCGGTTGAGCCGCAGCCGGAGACCGCCGAACAGCACGCCACCCCCCACAGGACGTCACCACTCCACAGCGAAAGGACCGCCATGCGCACGCTCATCATCACCGCCTTCATGTCCCTCGACGGGGTCATGGAGGCGCCCGGCGGGGAAGAGGGTTATCGCAACGCCGGATGGACCTTCCGGGACATCCCCTTCGACGAGGCCGCGTACGAGATCAAGGGACGCGAACAGGACGAGGCCACCGCGCTCCTGCTCGGGCGCCGCAGCTACCAGGCGTTCTCGCCGGTCTGGCCGAGCATGACGGAGGATTTCGCCCGGTACAACGAGCTGCCCAAGTACGTGGTGTCGTCCACCCTCACCGACGCGGACCTCGTGGACGACTGGGGACCGACGTCCATCCTGCGCTCGGTCGAGGAGGTGGCCGGGCTCAAAGAGAGCGACGGCGGCCCGATCATCGTCCACGGCAGCGCGACCCTCGGCCACGCCCTGTCCGAGGCGGGCCTGGTCGACCGCTACCACCTTCTGGTCTTCCCGCTCCTGCTGGGCGCGGGAAAGCGCCTCTTCGGCACGGCCGACGTCGACGCCATTCCGCTGGCCCTCACCGAGCACGAGGCCTACGGCAACGGCGTCCAGAAGATGGTCTTCGACGTCGTCCGGAAGGCGGGCGACTGACGACCGCGGAGGGAGGAGCCGGTCAGCCGAGTATCCGGGCGAGTGCCAGCATGCCCTCGTCCTCGGTCGGCAGGGTGACGCGGATGAGGGCCCTGAGGGTGGCCGTCAGCCGTGAGGCGAGTTCGTCGATCGTCTCGTCCTGATCTCCCCCGTCGAGCCAGGCGAGCGTCTGCACCTCGATGCACGTCAACCAGGAGCGGACGGTCAACCTGGCCAGGCGGGTCGGTTCGCCGATTCCGACGCGGCGGTAGATCTCCTGCTCAGCCCGCAGGAAGACCATCGAGACCACGGAATCGTCCGTGCCCGGGAGACGTGAGTTCCGCAGCAGCGCACGAGCGGGCAGCCTCACCTCCTGACATGTGTAGAGGAAGTCGTGGAGAACCCGGCCGAGTTCGGCGTCCTGATCGTCGGTGGTCTCGAGCCGGAGGCGGTCGACGAAATCCTGGGCGACGAGGTCCACAACGGACTGGAAGACCTCGTCCACCGACGAGTAGTGGCGGTAGAACAGCGCCCGGGACACACCCGCCCGGTTGACGATGTCCGCGACGGTGACCTTCTCGGAGATCGTCGCGGCGAACAGGGCGGACGCCGCTGAGGTGATCTGGCGCATCCGATCACGGGGCGGGAGCCGTCGACGCTGCCCGGAGGGCCCGTCGGCTCCCCGGCCGGACGTGGCGGTCCCGGTGTCGTCCCTCTGCCCACTCACGGGCACCACCCTAGTGGGGCGGGGTCGGCCGACCACTAGAGGTCCACGGTGAGGCCGACGCCCTCCGCGCGGTCCGTGCACAGCAGCATCTCCCGCGCCCCCGGCCGGCCGGGCCCGCCCGCGCGCCCGCGTCGCTCGACGGTGCCGTCGCACACCTGCACGCGGCAGGTGCCGCAGAACCCCTGGCGGCAGGAGTACGGGGTGTCGGGAACGGCGTCCAGGACGACGTCGAGCGCGCTCCGGTCGGCCGGGACCTGAAGCGTGAGTCCCGCGCGCGCCAGGGTCACGTCGAACTCCCGCCCGGAGATCACCGGTGGTGGCGCGAAACGCTCGTAGTGCAGTGGCGCACGGACCGGGCCCCGTGCCGTCCGTACCAGGTCGAGGAGCGGGGTGGGACCGCAGCAGTAGACGGCGGTGTCCGCGTCCGCCCACCCGAGAACCTCTTTGACCGACGGGTACCGCTCACGCTCCTCGTCGACGAGGAGCGTGAGCCGGCTCCCCGCGAGGGCGACCAGCTCGTCGAGGAACGGCATCGACGCGCGGGTCCGTCCGGCATAGACCAGGTGCCAGTCCAGCCCACGGGTCGCGCACTCGCGCGCCATGGTCACGATCGGCGTGATCCCTATTCCACCGGCGACGAGCAGCACCCGCGGCTCGCCGCAGAACGGGAACGCCGTCCGCGGACCCTGGACGCGCAGGACGTCCCCCTCGCGCACCCGCTCATGGATCTCCGATGAGGCGGCACCGACGCGCCGGACCGCCACCATGAGACGGGTCGGGTCGGCGCCGCACAGCGAATACTGTCGGCGCAGTCCGGACGGGAGGGTCAGGTCCAGGTGTGCCCCCGGTGACCAGGACGGGGTGGGCGTCCCGTCCGCCGGTTCGAGAACCAGCCCGACCACGTCGTCGGCGAGGCCCGGCGTGTCAACGACCCGCATCGGGCGCACCCGGTCGACCGGCCGGACCCGGTCGGTCGACCACCCCTCGGACCGCCCGGGCAGGAACGCCACCGACGCGATCGCGCCGAGCAGCCGGTACCCGAGGATCCCCTGACCGTCCGCCTTCAGTTCCCTCGGGATGGCCGCCATGTCAGTGCCCTGCCCGCGCGGCCGGCGAGGTGGCAAGGTAGCGGATCGCGGGTTCCACCGATCCCTGTTGGTTCGGATGGTATCCCCGACGCAGGTAGGGCACGATCTCGCGGAGCAGCAGGGCGGGGTGGGGCAGCAGGCCGCGTCGGGCCGCCGCCGCCCAGTCCCGCCACCGGGCCCTGCGGTCGACCTCGGGGTCGACGGCCATGAGGAACCGGACGCCCCGGACCCACAGCCAGAACAAGGCGGGGGTGACGAGGAGATAGGCGCGTACTCTACGGATGTATGAGCTGTCCAGGTGGGTGAGCAGATCAAAGCACACCGCGCGGTGCTCCACCTCCTCGGCGCCGTGCCACCGGAGCAGGTCGAGCATCGTGGGGTCGGCCCCCGCCCGGTCGAGCGCCGGGGAGTCGAGGACCCAGTCACCGAGGACGGCCGTGTAGTGCTCGATCGCGGCGATGAGCGCGATCCGCTCGACCAACCAGTTCTCGGCGCGACGCCCGCGGAGGTCACGGCCTCCGAGCAGGGTCCGGAACGCCCAGTCGACCTGCCGCGTGTAGGCGGCGACGTCGACACCGGCGGCCGCGAAGTGGCCGAGCACGCCGCCGTGGGCCTGCGAGTGCATGGCCTCCTGGCCGATGAACCCCAGGACGTCCTCCCGGACCCGGTCGTCCCTGATCATGGGCAAGGCCTCCTGGAGAACCCGTACGAACCAGTCCTCACCGGCGGGCAGCAACAGGTGCATGACGTTGAACGTGTGCGTGATGACCGGGTCACCGGGGATCCAGTGCCACGGCAGATCCGACCAGTCGAACTCGACCTCTCGGGCGACCAGAACGAGCTGCTCCTCGTCGTGCTGCGGGCGCCCGCCCTGCGTTCCGGTGGTGGTGGCCATGGGGTTCCTTTCCGGTTTCGTGCGGTGGGGAGGGTGGGGTTCAGCCCGGGGTGAGGTCGGCGCGCGCGAGAACGCGCAGCAACCCGGGTGCCAGTCCGTGGAGCCGCATCCCGATCCGGGACTCGGCGGTCACCGCGACGACGGCGCGGTTATCGTCGGCGGCGCGCACGATCGCACGGGCGACCTTCTCCGGGCTGTAGTTGCGCCGGGCGTACTGCCCGGACGCGGCGCGCCGGGTCCTCTCCTGGGAGTCCTCGTCCATGCCGACGTAGCGGGTGGAGCGGCTGATGCCGGTGTTGACGAAGCCGGGACACACCACGGTGACGCCGATCCCGTGGCGGGCCAGGTCGGCACGAAGGGACTCGCTCAGGGCCAGCACGGCGGCCTTGGTGGTGCCGTAGGCGGGCAGGATGCGCGAGGGGAGGAACGCCGCCGCCGAGGACACGTTGACGAGCTGGCCGCCGGTCCCGTGGTCGCGCATCATCTCGCCGAAGACCCGGCAGCCGTGGATGACACCCCACAGGTTGACGTCGATGACCGCCTGCCAGTCCCGGAGGGTGGTCTCGAGGAAACCACCACCCATCCCGATTCCCGCGTTGTTGATCACGACGTCCGGGACGCCGTGGCGCTCCTTCAGATGGTCGGCGAACTCCTGCCACGCGTCGGAGTCGGTCACGTCGAGCAGGTACGGCACACCCGTGCCTCCGACGAGTCCGACCTGGCGGGCCGTGCGCTCCGCGCCGTCGAGGTCGCGGTCGGCGATGACCACGGTGGCCCCGCGCGATCCGTACTCGACGGCCGTGGCGCGGCCGATGCCGCTGCCCGCGCCCGTGATGACGACGAGCTCTGCGAGCCGCCCGTCGACGGCCCGCGCGTTCTCCGTCCCCCCGGATCCGCTGACGGACCGTATGTGCTCGTCGACCAGTGCGGCGACCACCGCGGGCCGGTCGCTCACCACCCAGTGCCCGCCGACGACGGGACGCACGTGGACGTCCTCCGCACCGAGCCGCGCGCATTCCTGCAGGGCGGGCGTGACGAACACGTCCCGGGTCGGGGTCAGGACCTGCACCGGGACCGAGGTGTGACGCCGCCGGGGGCGTAAGAGGTGGCGGCGCATGTTGGCGCGGTACATCTCGAGCCCGTTGACCAGATCGCGCTCCGGGCGCGCGACATCGTCCGGGGACACCTCGGCGGCTCCGCGTCCGATCGCGACGATCCGGCGCCCGAGCCCGGCCCCCACGCTGCTGCGCCACAGGGCCTCGGGCAACCACGGGAGGTGGAACCATCCGATGTAGGTGGAGGACAGGGACTGGGTGAGCATCGGGGCGGTGCGCTCGCGCCCCTCGCCGGTAATCCACAGGGCGACCAGGTCGAGGCACGGACCCGAGATCGACGTGAAGCTCGCCGCACGCGAGGCCGCGCCGTCCCCGGTGACGGCGTGCCACGTCTGGATCGATCCCCAGTCGTGCCCGAGCAGGTGCACCGGCCTGTCCGGAGACACTGCGTCGATGACGGAGTCCAGGTCGGCGGCGAGCTGGTCGGTGGAGTAGCCGGCCCGCGAGGAGGGCGCCTCGGAGTCCCCGGCACCGCGGACGTCGTAACTGACGACCCGGTAGCGGTCGGCGAGTTCGTGGGCGAGGCCGTCCCAGACGCTGCGGTTGTCGGGATAGCCGTGGATGCAGACGAGGGTCGGGGCGTCGGCCGGGCCGGTGATCGAGACCGCAAGAGAGAGGCCGTCGGTGGTCGACACGGTGGTCAGCTGTGTGTCTGCGACCTGCCTATCGGCGCCGCTCACGCCGCGGCCTCCGAGGTCGTCGTGGTCTCGGGCGTCCCCGGAGCCTCCCCCGACCCGCAGGCCAGACCCTGCCGCCTCCACCGGCGCACGTGGGGGGTCTCGTCGTCGAGCCACACGGCCGACCCGTCCGGCCGTACCAGCAACGCCTCCTCGAACTTGACCCCGACGTCGCGGAAGCCGATGTGCGGTTCGACCGCCCACAGCCCGGGTTCCGGGCGGTGGTCGGAGATCTTCCCGGACGCCCACAGCGGTGACCGGTTGTGCGCACGCTCGACCATGAGGTCGCCGACGAGCGTCCGCACGGCGCGACTGCCGAAACCGAACGCGATGAAGCGGGGGATGCGGGACTCGATGTCGCCGACCTGATGGGCGATGACTCGACCGGGGTAGACGCGGTGCCGGTTGTCATATCCCTGCCGACGGATGAGCTCGTCGACCTCGAGGTAGACCTCACGCAGTGTCGCGCCCTCGGTGATGAGTCGCGGGATGAGGTCCCGGTGGGCGGCCAGATCGGTCATCAACTCGTCGTGGATCGCGTTCTCGCCGAGGACGCGGGCGTAGCCGATGTCCCCCACGGCGCGGTCCAGGACCGGTGCGACGTCCAGGATGTAGGGCATCCCCTCGCCCAGTCGGCGACGGGTCGGGAAGAAGTGAACGGGCGTTGCGAAGCCGCGGAAGGCGGTCCGGTCGCCGAACCACGCGAACGGGGTGTGGAACCACTCGCGTACTCCCCGGTCGGTGAGCCACTCGTGCAGCCGCGCGGCCACCTCTCGTTCGGTGACCCCCTCGTCGAGGGTCGCGGCAACGCTCTCGGCGCAGTCGTAGGACAGTCGCTGCACGGTCCGGTAGCGCTGCAGGAACGTGGCATCCGTCACATCACTATGAGACATGGCGTCCATCATAGACACCATGTCTCATTAAGCAAGGGCTGTCCCGCGGACAGCTCGAGCCGGCCTGTCGGGGAGCTTCCTATTCACGATCCTCGAGGGCCGTGACCCGCGGGTCCGGGTCGGTCGTCGCGGCCTTGTCGGCGACCACCCGCTCGACGACCAGGACGATCACCACCACCACGACGCCGGCGGCCACCGCGGCCAGGACCACCGGCCAGTCGGAGCCCGGAGCCAGGACGTCGGCCTCCTCGGTCTGCCACGGCCACAGGGCTCGCAGGGACCCGAGCATCAAGCCGGCCATGGCGATGAGTGTGGGCTTGCGGAAGTCCTCCAGCAGCCGGTCGAGGATCTTGACGAACAGAGAGATGCCGACCAGCGCGCCGAGCGCGAACACCCCGAGGTAGGCGACGTTCCGGTCGTCCACCGCGCCGAGTGTCGGGGCGTACAGGCCCATCGCCAGCAGCAGGTACGAACCCGAGACCCCGGGCAGGACCAGCGCGCAGATCGCCACCGCCGCGGCCACGAACACCAGCAGGTAGGAGGGGTCGCTGATCGCCCCGCTCGGCAGCCCGGACAGCACGAACGCCAGTGCCGCACCGCCCGCGAAGATCAGTCCCAGCGCCCAGCTCCGTCCACCCGGGGTGGCCCGCGCCATCCCCAGCGGCACCGCGATACTCGCCGCGACCATGCCGAGGAACAGGCCGCGGGCGAGCTCCGGGCTGCCCTCGACGAAGCCCTTGAGGACTCCGGCCAGGGTGAAGACCATCGCGAGCATGCCGACGGCGAGCGGCAGTAACAGCCACCAGTCCACGTGGCGGAAGGCCGCCGCCGTCCGCTCCCGACGGTCCGGACCGAGGACCGCCGACCTCATCCCGTCCACCACGTGCGCGCCGGAGTCCAACAACCGCGGGTACACGCCGGTCACCAGGGCGACGGTGCCGCCCGAGACGCCGGGGACAAGCTCGGCCATGCCGATCAACCCGCCCCGGATTCCGTTACCGACCACCCCGAGCGGTCCGGGCCGGGCGGGCAGGGGCGACCGCGGGTCCAGATCCGCGT
>NZ_JADDKI010000122.1:0-11235 GCF_015356725.1 Dietzia sp. SYD-A1 | reverse complement strand
TCCTCGAGGCGCTGCGGGCGGGCGAGATCGGGGTGGGGTTGGTCCAGTCGACCGACCCGGTGCTGTATCCCGACGACATGGTGGTGCTGGACGACGACGAGGACGCCATCCTGGCCCAACACCTCGTCCCGGTGTTCCGCAAGGGCTCGCTCTCGGAGGACCAGTTGGCCCTGGTCAACCGGATCAGCGGAGAGCTGACCACCGACGACGTCCGGGAACTGCTGCTCGGGGTGGAGTTCGGGACGTCCACCCCGACCGCTCTCGCCGACTTCTGGCTCGACTCCCACGACTACTGACCTGCTCCGGGCCGCCGCCCGTCTCCGGGCGGCGGACCCAGTGCCCCGGTGGGGGGCGACTGATCGTCGCCGGGGTTCACCCCCCGGCGACGATCAGGCGAACGCCTCGTCCACGAGCGCCTTCTGCTCGACCGCGTGGACCTTGCTCAGCCCGGTCGACGTGGCGGCCATGGCCCGCCGCGACACCCGCTTGATCGCGGGGAACTCCGGGATGACCTCCGGCAGGTTGAGGGCGAGGAAGCTCCACGCGCCCTGGTTGGCCGGTTCCTCCTGCACCCACCGCACCTCGGAGAGGTTCGGGTAGTGCCCGAGCGCTTCGCGCAGTCGGCGGAACGGGATCGGGTGGATCTGTTCGAGCCGCACGATGGCGATGTGCTCGTGGCCTTCCTTCTCCTGGCGGGCCGCCAGCTCGTAGTAGAGCTTGCCGGAGACCAGGAGCATGGTCGTGACCTTCTCCGGGTCCTTACCACCGTCGACGAAGGTGGGATCGTCGAGAACCGAGCGGAACTTGCCCGTCGTGAAGTCCTCGAGGGCGCTGACGGCCTTCTTGTTGCGCAGCATCGACTTGGGGGTGAAGACGATCTGCGGACGCTTGATCCCGTCCGTGGCGTGACGACGCATGAGATGGAAGTAGTTCGCGGGTGTCGACGGCTGCGCGACCGTCATCGACCCCTCCGCACACAGCTGCAGGAAACGCTCCATGCGACCCGACGTGTGGTCCGGTCCCATGCCCTCGTGTCCGTGGGGGAGGAGGAGGGTGACCGAGGACTTCTGGCCCCACTTGGCCTCGCCGGAGGAGATGTACTCGTCGATGATGGTCTGGGCACCGTTGACGAAGTCGCCGAACTGGGCCTCCCACAACACCAGCGCCTCCGGGTCCCCGACCGAGTATCCGTACTCGAACCCGACGCCGGCGAACTCGGTCAGCGCCGAGTTCCACACCTCGAAGCGGCCCTCGGCGTCCTCGAGGTTCTGCAGGGGCGAGTACGGCTCCGACGTGGTCTTGTCGACCACCACGGCGTGGCGCTGCGTGAAGGTCCCGCGCTGCGAATCCTGCCCGGCCAGACGCACGGTCCGGCCCTCCTGCACCAGCGAGCCGATCGCCAGCAGTTCGGCGAACGCCCAGTCGATGTTGCCGTTGTAGGCCATCTTCTGGCGCGCCTCGTAGACCGGCTTGACCCGCGAGTGGATGTGGAAATCCTCCGGCAGGTTGCCGAAGGCGTCGCCGATGGCGTGGATGACCGACTCGTCCACCGCCGTCACCAGGCGTTTGGGCAGCGGCTGGTTGGGCAGGATCGACTCGGAGGCCTTGACCGGGTGCTTCTCGAGCTCACGGACCTCGTTGAAGACCCGCTCGAGCTGCCCCTGGAAGTCGCGGAGGGCGTTCTCCGCCTCCTTCTCGGTGATGTCGCCGCGGCCGACCAGATCGTCGGTGTAGGACTGCCGGACGCTCTTCTTGGCGTCGATGACCTCGTACATCCGCGGTTGCGTCATCGACGGGTCGTCGGCCTCGTTGTGCCCGCGGCGGCGGTAGCAGACGAGGTCGATCACGACGTCCTTCTTGAACTGCTGGCGGAAGTCCATGGCCAACCGGGCCACCCGCACACAGGCCTCGGGATCGTCGCCGTTGACGTGGAAGATCGGCGAGCCGATCATCTTGGCCACGTCCGTGGCGTACTGGCTCGACCGGCCGGCCTCCGGCGCGGTGGTGAAGCCGATCTGGTTGTTGACGACGATGTGAATCGTGCCGCCCGTGCGGTAGCCGTCGATCTGGGAGAGGTTCAGGGTCTCCGCGACCACGCCCTGTCCGGCGAACGCGGCGTCACCGTGCAGCATGAGCGGCACGACCGGGTACTCCGCGCGCCGTTCCGGGTCCTCGATGAGGTCCTGCTTGGCGCGCACGATCCCCTCCAGGACGGGGTCGACGGCCTCGAGATGCGACGGATTGGCGGTGAGCGAGACCTTGATCTCGTTCTCCCCGAACATCTGGTACTGGATCCCCTCGGCGCCGAGGTGGTACTTGACGTCCCCGGAGCCGTGAGCGGCCGAGGGGTCCATGTTCCCCTCGAACTCGGTGAAGATCTGGCGATAGGGCTTGCCCACGATGTTGGCCAGCACGTTGAGACGCCCGCGGTGCGGCATCCCGATCACGACCTCGTCGAGGGCGAACTCGGCGGCCTCGTCGATGACGGCGTCCATCATCGGGATGACCGACTCCGCACCCTCCAACGAGAAGCGCTTCTGACCGACGTACTTGGTCTGCAGGAAGGTCTCGAACGCCTCGGCGGCGTTGACCTTCGACAGGATGTACTTCTGCTCGGCGACCGTCGGCTTGTCGTCGACGCCCTCGAGCCGGTCCTGGATCCACTGACGCTGGTCGTTCTCGAGGATGTGGGTGTACTCGATGCCGATCTTGCGGCAGTACGCCGCGCGGAGCGCCGAGAGGACGTCGCGCAGACGCATCTTGTCCTTGCCGACGAACCCGCCCACGGAGAACTTCCGGTCCAGGTCCCAGAGGGTCAGCTCGTGCGAGTTGACGTCGAGATCCGGATGGAAGGTCCGCCGACGCTGGGCGTGCCGACCGTCCAGCGGATCGATGTCCGCCATGAGGTGACCGCGGTCGCGGTAGGCCGCGATGAGTTCGAGGACGCGGGCGTCCTTGTCCACACGCGGGTCGGTGATGTCCTGGCGCCACCGGACCGGCTCGTAGGGGATGCCCAGGACGTCGAAGATCTCGTCGTAGAACTCGTCGGCGAGCAGGAGGCGGTGGATCTCGCGCAGGAACTCGCCGGACTCCGCCCCCTGGATGATCCGGTGGTCGTAGGTCGAGGTGAGCGTGGTGATCTTGCCGATGGCGTTGTTGGCCAGCTGTTCGTCGCTCGCACCCTGGAACTCCGCCGGGTACTCCATCGCGCCGACGCCGAGGATCGCGCCCTGCCCCGGGGTGAGACGCGGGACCGAGTGGACCGTGCCGATACCACCGGGGTTGGTCAGGGAGATGCTGACGCCCGAGAAGTCCTCCATCGTCAGCTTGCCGACGCGGGCGCGGGAGACGATGTCCTCGTAGGCGTCGAGGAAGCCGCGGAAGTCGAGCCTCTCGCAGTTCCGGATGGCGGCCACGACGAGGGTGCGCCCCGCCTTGGTCTTCATGTCGATCGCCAGGCCCAGGTTGATCCCGTTCGGGGTGACGACGTTGGGCTTGCCGTCGATCTCCTCGAAGTAGTTGTTCATGTTCGGGTAGGCCTTGACGGCCTGCACCATGGCGTACCCGATGAGGTGGGTGAACGAGATCTTCCCGCCGTGCGTGCGCTTGAGGTGGTTGTTGATGACGATCCGGTTGTCGATCATCAGCTTCGCCGGGACCGCACGGACGGAGGTGGCCGTGGGCAACGACAGCGACGCGTTCATGTTCTTGACGATGGCGTTCGCCGGGCCGCGGAGAACCTTGTTCTCGGGCTCCTCCGGCGGTGCGTACTCGGGTCTGGTGGTCCGTTTCGCGGCCGGGGCGTCGTCCTTCTTGCGCTTCTCGGTCGACCGGACCGGGGCGGGCACGCCCTGACCGCGGGCCTTGCGCGCGGGGGTGCTGTCGTCGGCGGGCTTGGCGGCCACGTCCTTCGCCGAGGACTCCGGGGACACGTCGGCCACGGTCAGTTCGGAGGTCTTCTGGGTGTTGGCGTCGGGGGTGGCGTTGTCGCCCCCGGATGCGTCGGCGGAGACCTTCTTGCCCTTCTTCCCGCCACCGCTACCGTCGCCGTTGTTCTTCCCACCGGTTCGTGTGTCACCCCCGTCCGACGCCGGCCCGGCTCCGGACGAGCCCTTCGACGCATCGCGGCCGGTGGCTGCCCCGGGGTTCGCGTCGAAGAACTCGTGCCAGGACTCGTCCACTGAGGAGGGGTCCTTGGAGAACCGCTCGTACATCTCGTCGACGAGCCACTGGTTCTGTCCGAACTGTGAGACGGTTTTGCTCACGATGTTGTGGTGCCTTCCTGATTTGTGGTGGGTTTCACACGCGATGGACCCAGGCTAGACCTTCCGCGCGTTCGGGGCCTTCCGATCTCACCTGACAGGGGGATGCGGCGTCCGGATGGACGGCGCTCAGCTCGTGGGCCAGCTGTCGGGCGGGGTGCCGAAGGTGGTCGCCGCCGCGTTGACGACGGTCCGGCCCAGCCGCCGGTTACCCCAGCCGCCCACGGCCGCGCCGATACCGGCGGGGGCCAGTTTGCCCATGGCGAGGGTGGCCCTCTTGACGGCGAACTTCCGGGCGAACCGGGACACCATGCGCCGGTTGACCTCCTTGAGGCCGGGGAGACCGAGCGACCTTCCGGCGAGTGATCCGCCTGCGGAGGCACCGCCGTTCGTGCTCACCGCGTTGGCCAGGATCGCGGTGCCCGATGCGCCGAGCATCACGGTCATGACGAGCAGCTCCTCGTGCTCGCCGAGCTTGACGTCGATGCCGTGCACCTCCGCGACGGCCAGGGTGTAGAACGCCGCGGCTTCGATGAACACCAGCGACTCGGCGCCGATCGCGCCGAACGCGAGCACGGTGCCCACCCCCGGCACGGCCGCCGTCGCCCCCACGGCGGCGCCGGACGCGGTGACGGCGGTGAGGAAGCGGGAGTCGAGCCGCTCGCGGATCCGTGCCGGACTCTCGTCGGGGTGGCTCCGGCGGAGCGTGCGGACATAACCCTTCGCGGCCCCGGCCTGGCTCCGAATCGCCTTGCGCAGGGCCCCGGTGGCGATTCCTGCGAGCGGACCGGAGACGTCGGTTTCGGCGGGGACGCGTTCTGGCACGGGAACTCCTCGAGGGTGGTCGCGACAGGAACGGCTGACCCTGTCCGTCACCCCACGGTACGGAGATTCAGGTGGTCCCGCCTCCTACGGCAGGACCTGTTCGGTGTACTGGTTCGCGAAGATTCTGTCCGGGTCGAGTCGGTCGCGTACCGAGACGAAGTCGTCGAAGTGAGGGACGGTGGCCGAGAGGTCGGCGGCGGTCCTGGTGTGCATCTTGCCCCAGTGGGGCCGACCGTCCGCCGCGAGGAAGATCTCCTCGGCCGACCGGAAGAGTTCGGTGTGGTCCATCTGGTGGAACTGGTGGACCGCGACGTAGCAGACATCCCGCCGGTAGGCGGTCGACAACCACACGTCATCCGCCGCGGCGAACCGCACCTCGACGGGGAACGGCGTGACGACGCCGGTGCGGTCGATCATGTCGCGCAGGTCACCGAGCACGCCGGTGGCCGCGGCCACCGGCACCGCGTACTCCATCTCGCGGAAGCGCACCCGCCGCGGGGAGGCGAAGACCCGGTAACTGCGATCGGTGTACGCGCGGGCCGACATCGCGCGTGCGGCGACGCGGTTGAGTCGGGGGGTCAGCGTCGGCCGGCGTGCGGCCGTCCGGCACAGCGCACCGAAGGCCTCGTTGGACAGGAACTCGTCGGCGAACAGCTCGCGGATGCGGCCGAGGGGACGCAGGTCCGCGTCACCCGGCAACCTGGTGTTGCGTCTGACGGTGACGGCATCGGTGTGCGGGAACCAGAAGAACTCCGCGTGGTCGGCGGAGCTCGCGAAGCCCTCGAGATCGGCGAGTGCGGCCGTGAGGGTCCAGGGGTGTTCCTCGGCGCTCAGTGCGAACGCCGGCACGCAGTGAATGGTCAACTTGGTGATGATCCCGATCGCTCCGATCCCGAGGCGGGCCGCCTCGAACACGTCGGGATCCGCCTCGCGCGAACAGTCCAGGACGGAGCCGTCCGCCGTGACGATCTGCAGTCCGACCACGGTGGCCGGCAGGCCGACGGCGGTGCGGCCCGTGCCGTGGGTGCCCGTGGACACCGCGCCCGCCAGCGATTGCTCGGCGAAGTCGCCGAGGTTCGGCTGGGCGAGCCCGAGGTCCCAGAGCAGAGGGCCGAGCCGGTGGAGTCGGGTACCCGCCCAGACGGTCACGTCCGCCCCGTCGACGTTCCCCTCGGGATCGCGGGTCGGGACGATCGACTCGATCCCCGTCAGGTCGTCGAGCGAGATCAGCACCCCGTCGGTCGCTGCGGCGGGGGTGAAGGAGTGTCCGGCACCCACGCACTTGACCCTGGAGCCGCGCTCGGCGGCCGCGGTCACGACCCCGGTGACCTCGGCGACCGTCGTGGGGTCGGACCGGCCCGACGGCGAGGCGAGAACGTTTCCGGCCCAGTTGTGCCACCGCGTGGTCGAGGTCGTCATGGGTGCAGAGGCTACCTCCCGGGGCGGGTCCCGGGGCCGATCTGGACAAGAGACCAGATGCAGGTTCGGTCGCAGGCCGGGCGTGAGGTGTAGTGCGCCCGTCGCCTCGTCGTCGTCGTACCATGGACGAGTGACCAGACGCCTGCCATCCGATCAGCGCCGAGCGCAGCTCCTCCGGGCCGCCCTCGAGATCGCCGAACACTACGGGCTCGGAGCGGTGACCGTCCGCGGTGTCGCGGAGCGCGCCGGCGTCTCCCTGGGAGTGGTGCACTACTGCTACACCGACAAGGAGGAACTCCTCCGCGAGGTGATCGGTGCGGTCAACTCGGAGGTCCACCAGGCGGCCAGGGCGTTCATCAACGTCGACTTCGGCTCGGGCGCCCTCGGCAGGGAGGGGCTGCGCCGGAGGCTCTACGAGGCCATCGACCTGATCTGGGCCGTCATCTCCGCCTCTCCGGACCGTCAGCTCCTCACCTACGAGATCGTCTCCTACTCGCTGCGCACACACGGGTCACCGGAGATCGGTCTGGCCCGTCATCAGCAGGAGTCCAACGAGGAGATCATCCGGTCCGTCCTCGAGCGGACCGCACAGTCCGCGGGTATGCGCTGGGGCATGGGACTCGACGAGATGGTCGGTGTCGTCGAGGCCACGGTCGCGGGGATCGGGTTGCGCTGGCAGATCTGCCGGGATGACGACGAGGCGATCGCTCTCCTCCACCGGGCGGTCGACCTCGTGGTCGCGGACGCGCACCCGATCGACGGCGACTAGGTCGACCCGGTGAGGGTAGAGGGGGTGACCGGGACCATGTCCGGACGCGCGAGCGACGCCGTGGAGGCGGTCGACGTCGCCACCACCGGGCTCGACGCACCGCTCGCGGCGCTCCACCTGCCCACCCTGCGGACGAACCTCGCCGATCTCCGGCGCCGGGCGGGCGGGACACGGATCCGCATCGCCAGCAAGTCCGTGAGGTCGCGCGGTGTGCTCGAGGAGGTCCTGGGCCCGGGGCTCCGCGGCGACGAGTCGGTGCGCGGGATCATGGCCTACTCGCTCGCGGAGGCCCTGTGGCTCGTCGAGGCGGGCTGTCGAGACGTCCTGCTCGGGTACCCCTCGGTCGACCGTGGCGCGCTCGGTCGGCTGGGCGCGGATCCGGCCGCGCTCGGGGCGGTGACGCTGATGGTCGACGACGAACGCCATCTGGAGATCGCCCGGGAGTCGGGTGCGGGCGGCGCGAGGGTGTGTGTCGACGTGGACGCCTCGCTCCGGTTGGGGCCGCTCCACCTGGGTGTGAGGCGGTCCCCGCTGCGGAGTCCGGTCGACGTGGAGCCTCTCGTCCGTCGCGCCGTCGACATGGGCTTCAGGGTGGTCGGCGCGATGTTCTACGAGGCGCAGGTCGCCGGCGTCCCCGACGACGTCCGGGGCGTGGGACTGGTCAAGCGCCTGTCCATGCGCCGTCTCCTGGGAGTGCGTCACGCGGTCGCCGACGTGATCGCCGGGCTCACCGGCGAGCGGCCGGAGATCGTCAACTCGGGCGGATCCGGTTCGATCGCCGAGAGCGCAGCGGACCCGGCGGTCACCGAGGTGACCGCCGGATCCGGTCTCTTCGTCCCCGGGCTGTTCGACCACTATCGGTCGTTCACCCCTCGCCCCTCGCTGTTCTACGCCCTGCCCGCCGTCCGCACCCCGGCGCGCGGCCTGACGACGTTCCTCTACGGCGGGTACGTGGCCTCCGGGGCGCCGGGGCCGGACCGGTTGCCGGTCCCCGCCCTCCCCACGGGGTTGCGCTACCTCGGCAGGGAGGGCGCCGGCGAGGTGCAGACCCCGGTTCGGGGGGACGTGGCGATCGGGGACCGCGCCTGGTGGCGTCACGCGAAGGCAGGCGAGGTCTGCGAGCGGTTCGACACGCTCCACGTGGTGGACGACACTGCACAGGGGTCCGCGGTGGTGGACCGCTGGCCCACCTACCGTGGGGAAGGGAAGTGCTTCGGATGACGGACACCATGCCGATGACCGACGAGATGCGGGCCCTCCTGCACTCCGAGGCCGTCTCGATCACCGCCGACCTCGTCTCCATCGACTCGACCAACACCGGCGACCCCGCCTCGATCGGTGACGGCGAGACCCGCGTGTGCCGACGGATCGCCGAGTACCTGGACGAGGTGGGCATCCCGAGTGAACTGGTGGAGTCCGTGCCCGGCCGCGGCAGTCTGTTCGCCCGGGTGGACGGGTCCGATGCCGTCGCCGGAGGCCTCGTGGTGCACGGCCACGTCGACGTCGTGCCCGCCGTCGCCGAGGACTGGTCGGTCCCGCCGTTCGCGGGGGAGATCCGTGACGGCTGGCTCTACGGCCGGGGAACCGTCGACATGAAGAACATGATCGGCATGATCCTGGCCGTCGTGCGCCACTACCGCCGGGAGGGGATCGTGCCGCGCAGACCCCTGTTACTCGCCTTCTTCGCCGACGAAGAGGCCGCGGGGACGATGGGGGCACAGTGGGTGGTACGCGAACGCCCCGAGATCTTCGACGGAATGACCCACGCGCTCAGCGAGGTCGGCGGGTGGTCCGTCCCGGTGTCCGGACGTCGGCTCTACCCGATCGCGGTCGCCGAGAAGGGCGTCGCCTGGGCTCGGGTGAGCGCGAAGGGCGCCGCCGCCCACGCGTCCCGTCCGACCCCCGACAACGCCGTCGCCGCGATCGCCGGTGCCGTACACCGGGTCGCGAGCCGCCACTTCCCCGTCGCACCGACGGAGGCCAACACCGCCCTCGCCTCCGCGGTCGGTGAGCTCGCCGGGACGAGTGGCGACGTCGCGGACCTGCCCGCGCACCTCGGCGTGCTCGGGCATTTCGGCCCGTTGGTGGAGGCGTCGCTCTCGCACACCGCGTCGCCGACCATCCTGTCCGCCGGGTACAAGACCAACGTCATCCCCTCCGAGGCGTTCGCTGAGATCGACTGTCGCGTACTGCCCGGGGGAGAGGAGACCTTCCGCGCTGAGATCGAGGCCGAGCTCGGGCCCGACGTCGCGGTCGACTGGATCTGGCAACCGCCGATCGCCGCGCCCGCGGACGATCCGCTGGTCTCCGTCATCCGTGAGGCGGTCCTGGCGTCCGACCCCGGAGCCCTTGTCGTCCCGTACCTCCTGCCGGCCAGCACGGACAACAAGCACCTCGCTCCTCTGGGGATCCACGGGTACGGTTTCGTCCCGCTGAGGGTCCCGGACGAGTTCGACGTCTTCGGCCACTTCCACGCCGTCGACGAGAGGGTCCCCGTCGACGCCCTGCACTTCGGCGCGGACGTCCTCGCCCGGGTGCTCCGGTCGGCGTGAGAGGACCGTTCTCCGGAAGGCGTCGGACCGCGCAACCGCGGACCCCGTTACCCGCGGATGTGTGGGTGCTGGTCGCCGCCGCGTTCGCCGTGGCGGTCGGCTACGGTCTCGTCGCCCCCGTGCTCCCGCAATACGCGCGGAGCTTCGACGTCTCGGTGACCGCCGCGTCGGTGGTCGTGAGCGCCTTCGCCTTCTTCCGTCTGGTGTTCGCCCCCGCCGGTGGGTTCCTCGTGGACCGCCTGGGCGAACGCTGGGTCTACATGTCGGGCCTGCTCATCGTCGTCGTGTCGACTCTGGCCACCGGTATGGCCCAGTCCTACTGGCAGTTGCTGGTGTTCCGGGGGCTCGGGGGGCTCGGGTCGACGATGTTCACCATCTCGGCCATGGCGCTGCTCACCCGCCTCTCACCCCCCGGCGCCAGGGGACGTATCGCCGGTCTGTACGCCACCGCGTTCCTGATCGGCAACATCGGCGGGCCGGTTCTCGGCGGGTTGCTCGCCGGGTTCGGCATGCGGGTGCCGTTCTTCGTCTACTCCGTCACCCTGCTCGTCGCGACCGGGGTGGTGGCGGTGTTCCTGCGAGGAGGGCGCCGGCCCTCGGCGGACGACGGGATGCCCGAGCAGGAGGCGCTCCCGGTGCGGGAGGCTCTACGCGACAGCGGATACCGCGCCGCGCTCGTGTCCAGCTTCGCCAACGGGTGGAGTTCCTTCGGCGTGCGCGTGGCGATCGTCCCACTCTTCGCCGCCGCGAACTTCGACGCCGGCGCCGGTGTCGCCGGCACCGCGCTGGCCTCCTTCGCCGTGGGCACCGCGGCCGTCGTGTCGGTGGCGGGGTGGTTGTCGGACAGGTACGGACGACGACCACTGGTGATCGGTGGACTGGTGGTCTCCGGGGTGTCAACGCTGGCGCTGGGCTGGTGCGATACGGTTCCCCTCCTCGTGGCGGCCTCGGTCGTGGCGGGAATGGGCGCGGGGGTGCTCAATCCCGCGCAGCAGGCCTCCGTCGCGGACGTGATCGGTGCGGATCGCGCAGGGGGTAAGGTTCTCGCGACCTTCCAGATGGCGAGTGATTCCGGAGCGATCCTCGGTCCGGTGCTGGTGGGCCTCGTCGTGGACGGGTTCGGCTACACCGCCGGATTCGTGCTCTCCGGGGCGCTGCTCCTCGCCGCGGTGGTGCCGTGGGTGTTCGCCAGAGAGACGCATGAGCGCCTCGGCCGGGACGGCGACGGGGGAGTGACCAGCGCCGCGGTGTCGCGGACGGGGTCGTCGACGCCGTAGCATGAGTCTTCTCATGAGCAACGACAACGAGGACCGTACCGCCACTGCCGGCGACGAGGTCGAGACCGCCGCCAGCGCCCCAGACACCACCGAGCCCGCAGCAGAGCCCGTGGCCGAGCCCGCCGCAGAGC
>NZ_JADDKI010000121.1:0-8724 GCF_015356725.1 Dietzia sp. SYD-A1 | reverse complement strand
CACCCGGACCAGTCCGGCCCGCCCCCCGGGACGCTCGCCCGCACGGGCACACAGCACGCCGGCCACCACCAGGGCGAACGCGGCGCACTGGCCGACGACCGTGAGTGCCCGCAGGACGTTGGAGTTGCCGTAGGCGGGGAAGGAGACGAGAGAGAAACCGACCAGGACGACAGCGGTGACGGCTGCGGCCAGCAGCGTCGCCGCTCCCGCCAGGCCCGGCCCCCGGAGCGCCACCGGCATGGTCAGAAGGGGAGCTTGCGGAAGATCGGGCGCGGGACGTGGGTCAGGACCGCCATGACGCCGCCGAACGCGGCGGGGGCGAAGACCGCACCCTTGCCCGCGCCGGACTTCTTGACCGCGATGCGGGCCACGTCGTCCTTGTTGATGGTGAGCGGCGCCTCCTTGACGTGCGCCGACATGCGGGTGCGGACCTGCCCCGGGCGGATCACCAGAACGTCCACCCCGTATTCGTCGAGGGCGTAGCCCAGACCGGTGTAGAACGAGTCCAGGCCGGCCTTGGTGGAGCCGTAGACGAAGTTGGAGCGGCGGGCGCGGAGGCCTGCCGCCGAGCTCATGGCGATGATCCTGCCGTAGCCCTGCGCCTTCATCCGCTCGGCGAGCAGCACCCCCACCGACACCGCACCGGTGTAGTTGACCTGGGCGATCTGCACGGCCTTGCGCTGGTCGGACCACAGTTCCTCGTTCTCCCCGAGGAGGCCGAACGCCACGATCGCGACGTCGACGTCGCCTCCGGCGAAGATCTGCTCGAAGGCGGCCGGATGGGAGTCGGTGGCGGCGGCGTCAAAATCCACCACGTCGACGGTGGTGGCGCCGGCGGCCGTCATCTCGGCCCGGGCGTCCTCGATACCTGGATCCCCGGGGAGGCAGGCCAGCACGACACGCATCGGGCCCTGCCGGAGGTACTCCCCGCAGATCGCCAGGCCGATCTCGGAGGTGCCTCCGAGCAGGAGCAGGGTCTGTGGGACGCCGACGGCATTGATCATGCGCAGGAGTCTACCGAGGGGCCCCCGCAGGATCGGGGAAGGTGTCCGCGACTACCCGGCCCGACGTGAACCCCGCGTGAGCGGGCGGACGGCGGGAGACGGCGGGGGTGGCCTCCGGGGAGACCGTCGCCACGTGGTGGGCGGCGGGGAGACGGCGACCAGGACGACGGCGGCGGCGACGGTGCGGAGGATCATGGCGGGCTCCCGATCATGCCTCCGGGCGACCCTTGTCGTCCGGGGTCACCCCATTGTGGCCCGTCGCTCGTCCGCGTGTATAGACCGCGCCGTGCGATTCCCATCGAGGAGCGCCGCGCGCCGGGTCAGAGTAGTTCGAGGCGCCGGCCCATGTCGGAGACGAAGACCCCGTGGGGGTCGATCTCGCGTCGGGTGGCGATCCACGAATCGATCTGAGGATACATGGCGTGGAAACGGTCGGCCGGGACCCGCGAGTCCTTGGCGGTGTAGAGCCGCCCGCCCATCGACATGACCTTGGCGTCCAACTCGTTGACGAACGAGTTCAGTCGGTCGTTGATCGGGAAGTCCACACACACGTTCCACCCCTCCATGGGGAACGAGAGCGGGGCCTGGTTCCCGGGGCCGAAGAGTTTGAACACGTTGAGGAACGAGTAGTGGCCCGAGCGCTGGATGTCGCCGATGATCTCCTTGAACCCGTCGACCGCCCCGGGCGGGACGATGAACTGGTATTGCAGGAAGCCGTCGGATCCGTACGCGCGGTTCCACTCTCCGAACAGATCGAGCATGTGATAGAAGGCCGGGAGGGTCTTGATCTTGTTTCGTGAGGTGCCGCCGAGACGGTAGTAGACCTCGCCGATGGGGCCGAAGGTGTACTTGTTGGCCAGACCGTTGGGGAACACGTCCGGGAACGTGACCAGCGGCTTGGCGTCCATGGCCAACGGGTCCTTGGCGAGCTTGGGGGCGTACTCCTCGAGTTGTGCGAGCGTGGCCAGCGACCCGCGGGACACCGCTGCCCGGCCGAGCTTCGGCGGCGCGCTGATGGCGTCGAACCACGCCGAGGAATAGGTGTATCTGGCCTCGGAGCCATCCGTGTGCAGGGCGATCGTCTCGTCGAGCGACCCCGTCTGGTCGGAGTCGGCGAGGAAGAACGCGGTCTCCGTGCGGGTCATCGCGATCCACACCTTGAGGACCACGCCGGTGAGACCGTTGCCGCCCACCGTGGCCCAGAACAGTGTGCCCTCGGGGTCGTCGGACGTCCCGCCGGGCTCGAGGGTGAGGACGCGGCCGTCCGCGACGAGGAGCTCCATCCGGGTGACGTGGTTGCCGAACGACCCAGCCGAGTGGTGGTTCTTGCCGTGGATGTCGTGCCCGATCGCCCCGCCCACGGTGACCTGGCGTGTGCCCGGCAGGACCGGCACCCAGAGGCCGAAGGGCAGCGCGGCGCGCATGAGCTGGTCCAGGTTCACCCCGGCGTCTACCACCGCGAGCGCCTTCTCGGCGTTGAGCTCGTGGATGCGGTTGAACCGGCTCATGTCCAGGACCAGGCCGCCGGAGTTCTGCGCGCTGTCCCCGTACGACCGGCCGAGCCCCCGGGCCACCACACCGCGCCGGAGGTGGGTGGGACCGGCGGCGTTGGCGTCGTTGACCGCCGCGACGGCCGCCGAGATCTCCTCCACCGAGCGGGGGGTGAGCACGTGGCTCATGGCCGGCGAGGTGCGTCCCCAGCCGGTGAGGCGCTTGAGTTCGGTGTCCAGGGTGGACTCGGCCGGGGTGGTCTGCTGCGTGGTGCTCACCCGGTCGAGGTTACCGCCGGTGTCCCGGATCAGCGGCAGCCCGTGGTGAACGGCACCCCGCGGGCGCGGGCGTCCACCCAGTCGAGGGCGGGCCCGACCGCGGTGTACGCCGCGGTGACGTGTTCGCCGGCGACGGGCGTGTACTCCACGTCAGCACCCGCCGCGCACCATTCGTGGACCAGCCTGTGGGCGGTCCACTCGGGAACGAAGGTGTCCCCGGGACCTCGCGACGACCCCGGCCCCGGGCCCATCGGCACCACCGCGTCGGCATGCCACACCTGCACCGGTCCGGAGGGGACCTCACGGGGGTCCGCCCCGTGGGCGGGGTCCGCCCGGCCCAACCGGTTCCGCGCCATCACCTCCTGCACCGTGGGGTCGGTGCGGGGGTCGGCGTCGGTGAGCACCGACAGTGGGAACGGGGCGAGTCCACCGACGGTGTTGATCGGCGCGCAGGCGTCGCGGAGCTGATGGGCCACCACGTCGCCGGTGTCGTTGAGCAGCGAGTAGAGCTGCGGGTACTCGCGGGCCAGTCCCAGCACGGCAGCTCGGTAGAGGCCGGAGGCGAGGGTCCCGTCCATGGTGTCGAACAACTCCGAATAGTCCGCGGGGACCCCACCCACGGAGGACCCGGCGAGCACCCCGGTGAGTTCGGGCGCGTAGACCGGTTGCAACTGGGCGGCCCACCCGGTGGCGATTCCGCCGCCGGAGTACCCCACCTGGACCACCCGCGACTCCCCGAACAACGGGGCGGGGTCTCCGGCCGGGGTGAAGGCGCGGGCCGCGCGGATCCCGTCGAGGACGGCCCGGCCGTTGGCCCGGCCCGCTCCGTACGCGGCTCGCGGGCCCTGGAAGTCCGTGAGGACGAGTCCGTAGCCACGGTCGGCGAGGATCTGGAGGAAGGGGGGGAGTTCGAAGTTGAACTTGTGGGGCAGGACGTATGAGGGCATGCAGTCCAGGCCCAGTGAGTCGATGGTCACGTTGAACGACACGAGCGGTCGGGGGCCAGGGCCGGGCCACGGCGTGGCCGGTTCGATGATCGTCGAGACGATCTGCTGCGGTCGGTCGTGGGAGTCGGTGCTCTGGACCAGGACCTGCCACCCGCGGCCGAAGTTGCGCACGTTGTACGGCGGGATCGCGACCGATCGTGTGGCCAGGATCGTGCCTGGCGCCGTGCCCGGGTCCACGGCCGGAGGGGAGTGGTACCAGGGATCGGGCGAGGGGCTCGGGAGGTACCGCTCCGGTGTCCGCTCCTCGGGTGGTGCCGCCCGGACCGCGGACAGAGGATCCGGGGCGGAGACTGTCGGCGAGTCGTCTATCGACCGGGGCTGGGCGAGCGCGGGGGATCCCGCGACAGCGCACGCCAGCGCGCACGCCATCGCGAGGGCCGCGGTCGCGGGACGGCGTGGGCGTCGGGAGAACATCTGCTCACATTATCGCGGCCACCCCGGTGGGAGGGGCACCTGACCCCGGCGTCCGGTCGACCCCGGAGGACCCGTGGGCCCCGGTCCGCGCGGCCCTTCGGCTCGTCGTCCCCGCGCTCGTCATGGGCTACGTGGCCGGCCGGATGTGGCTGGCCCGGGACGCCGTCGCGGGCGTCTTGCCCGGCGACGCCATGGCCATCGCCGGATCGGCGGGCCGGAAGGGTTGTCGCTCCGGCGCGGCCGCGCCCTACGCTGTCCTGGTGAGTACACCTACCGGCGGCGCGGACATCCCCGACGATTCCGTCCTCGACTCCCTGCGCGGAGCGGTCGACCCGCTCGAAGCCCGACACGAATCCGATCCGGCTCGGCCGGCGGACCTGAGGACCCAGATCACCCGCTTCTTCCTCACGGGCGTCCTCTCGGCGGTCGTCGACTACGGTCTGCTGCAGCTGTTGATGCTGTTCGGCCTGGGCTACGGTCCCGCCAAGGCGCTGTCGTTCGTGGCCGGCACGCTCACGGCGTACTCGCTCAACCGCCGGTGGACGTTCCAGGCCGAACCCTCCCGCGCCCGCTTCGTCGCCACGATGGGGCTGTACGCGCTGATGTTCGGCGTGCAGTGGGGCCTGTTCATGCTGCTGGTGCCGTTGTTCCACGATCTGGGCTGGAGCACGTTCTGGGCCACGACGGTCGGGTACGTCATCGCACAGGGCGTGGCCACGGTCACCAACTTCATCGTGCAGCGCACCGTGATCTTCCGGGTGCGCTGACCCGTGGACCCCGGGGTGCGCTGACCGCCCTCCCGGGGCGAAGCCCGGCCGGGGGCTAGCCTGGACGGCGCGACCGCGCCTTCACCCGCCCGGGCGTCAGACGATCCCGCACCGACACCCCAGGAGCACCCGCCACATGGACGCCACCACCGTGACAGCCGCAGGTGCCGACACCGGCTCCCTCCCGGCCGAGCGCGACCTGCTGTTGCAGCGCACCCTGTTCTCGGGCCCGCGCAGGTGGGTGAACGACGACCTGTACTCGCGGATCGTGCGGGGGGTCGTGCGCCGGACGCGCGCCGAGCTGCACCTGGACGCGGGGGCCGTCGTCGACACCAACACCTACTTCGGCCGGTTCGAGGCCTCCTATTGGCAGCGGTGGACATCGGTGTCCGAGCTGACCGTCCGGGTCGCGGTCGAGTCCGGGGGTCGCCTCGACGTCCTGGTCCGCGCCTCCGACATCGGCTCCCACGTGCGGACGGTGGACGTGTTCCACCACCACGGGGACGGCATGGCGGTGCTGAACGTGCCGGTGGACGCCTTCGTCGACGGCGGCGCGATGTGGTTGGAGTTCCACGCGGTGGATGCCGAGGCGACCGTGTCCGAGGTGACGTGGAGCGTGACGACGACGAGGCCGGCCCGCCGCGCGGCGGTGGCCATCTGCACCTTCAACAGGGCGGACGACTGTGCCGCCACCGTCGACTCGCTGGCGTCCGACCCGTTGGTGGCCGATCTGATCGACGATCTCTACGTGACGGACCAGGGAGCCGACCTTGTCGAGACGCGTGAGGCGTTCCACCGCGCGGCCGGGGAGTTCGGTGACCGGCTGCACTACCTCCGCCAGCCCAACCTCGGCGGTGCCGGGGGATTCAGCCGAGGGATGTTCGAGGCCACCGCCCCCGGCTCCGCCGGGCCGGTGGACGTACTGCTCATGGACGACGACGTGAGGGTCGAACCCGAGACGGTGCTGCGGCTGTTCGCCTTCGCGGCCGTGACCCGTGAGCCGATGCTCGTCGGCGCGCAGATGCTGTACCTGTTCAACCCGGACTACCTGCTGGTCTCGGCGGAGCGCACGCGGCTCGATCAGCTCGAGGGCGGACTGGACGCCGACGAGTACGCACTGCGCGACGAGTCCGTGGTGGACCACCGGCAGGAACGGCGGGTCGACGCCGAGTACAACGCGTGGTGGTCCTGTCTGGTGCCGGGGGAGGCGGTGGAGAGGGTCGGCCTGCCCCTGCCGTACTTCTTCCAGTGGGACGACATCGAGTACGGGCTGCGGTGCCGACAGGCAGGGATCCCCACCTGCACCCTGCAGGGTGCGGCGGTGTGGCACGCCGACTTCTACTGGAAGGACGGCGACGACTTCGGCCAGTTCTTCTCGATGCGCAACTCGCTGACCACAGCGGCCATCCGCCAGGGGATCGACCCGCGCGCCATGGCCGCGAACCTGGGACGGAGCGTCCTGAGGGCGGTCGTGGCGATGCAGTACGGGCTCGCCGCCACCCGCATGCGCGGCATCGAGGCGTTCCTCGACGGACCCGACGGCGCGCACGGCGTCGGCGACGGCGGGCAGGCCGCCCTGGCCGCGATCCGCGCCGAGCGCGCGGGATACCCCGAGACGGCCAGGCTCGCCGTCGACGCCCTCCCCGCGGGGATCACGGTGGAGCGCAAGGTGGGGATCCCCCGGGAGGACCGCGAGGACCAGGTGCTGGCCAAGCGATTGCTCGTCCAGAAGCTCGGCCGTCAGCGCCGCGGTGTCGTGGCCGTCCCCTACGAGGACGCGGCCTGGTGGCACGTCTCGCTCTTCGACGAGGTGTACGTGACCGACGCCTCGCAGACCGGGGTCCACCACCGGAAGGTCGACCCACAGCGGGTCACGGAACTGCAGAAATGCCTGGTCGCGCTGCTCGCCCGGTTCGTGCGGGAGGCCCCCGCGGCCCAGGAACGGTGGCGTGAGGCGCAGGCCCGCCTCACCACGCGGGAGAACTGGGCCCGGTTGTACGGGGTGTAGGGGGTCTGACCGGACTCGTCGGCGACGCTACTTCTTCGATGTCGGGGGCGCCTATACTCGGCGCACCCGGTGCCGCACCTCCCAGTTCCGAGGAGGCCGATATGTCCCCCGATCCGATGGGATGGTCCCGTGATCCGTCACCGTCCGGGACCGAGCACCGCAGGGCCGGGCGCGTGGCGGCGGAGCGTGCCCGGTTCGCGGCCCCCAGGGTGGCGGGCAGCGTCCTCACGACGGTGCGGATGCTGCTCGCGCGGCGACTTCACCATCCCCGGGACAACGTCGGGCGCGTGATCCGGTTCGACGACGGTTCCAGCGCCCGGGTGTACCGGGAGACGAGGGTCGAGGACGGCCGGGCCACGGATCCGGCGGTGGTGGTCGTGGGGTTCGTCCTCCGCGGTGTCCGCGGGCGAGGGCACCTTCTGTTCCGGCTGGAGAGTTGGTTGAACATCCCGTTGTTCGTGGGTTTTCCCGGCTTCACCTCGAAGCTGTGGTTGGGCCACGACGGCCTGGGCCGCTATCGGGGACTCTACGAGTGGGACGGCGCCGAGCGGGCGATCACGTACGTCGAGTCCCTGGCCTGGCTGCTCGACATGGTCTGCGTGCCGGGAACCGTCATGGCCCAGGTGATCCCCAGCACGCATCGGGATGACGTTCTGGCGCGTCGGGGGGAGCCGTCCGTCGACATGGACGGAGAGCGACGATGGTGGCTACCGGTCGCGCCGCCCGAGCAGGGCTGAACCCGTCCGGTCGCCGGGCTCTCCGGGCGGCTGTTCTCCCAGGACTGGATCGCCTGTCGGCGCAGCCCGTTCTCCCGCCGACACGGGCACGGATCCTTCCTGCCGCTGCGGCCCGGCCGGCCACCACCGGACATGGGGGCGTCTCCCGGGACCGGGTTGAGAGGACGCACGACCTGATCCGGCCTGCGGCCGTGCATCATCTGGTCGGCCGCGGTGTCGACGCTCCTACTGCCACCGCGCATCTGTCGGTCCACCCCCTCGAGGGCTGCTCCCGGGGGCGTTCCTCCACAGGCCCGCGCTGTCCACATGACCGGTGGTCGCAGACCGATCTCAGGGCCGTCCACCGGCTCCGGGGGGCAGAGTGTGCGGCATGCACTCACCGACTCCCTCTCCCGGGCCTGCGATCGTCACCTCCGTCGCTCGGTCCGTCGGACTGTTGCCGCCGGGACCGTTGACCACCGCCGAACTGGCGGCGGCGGTCCCCGACCCACGCGAGCGCGAGCGTTACGTCCGGATCTGGCACGGGGTCTACCGACGTGACGATCAGGTCGACGACCTCCGGCTACGGAGTGAGGCGCTGGCGCGGATCTGGCCCGAGGGGGTCCTGCGCGGGCGCAGCGCCGCACTGTTGTGGGGAGACGACTCGGCCCCGCCCGGTGCGCCGCCCGAGATCTGGCTGCCGGCCACCCGGAGGTCCCGCGAGGGACGGGTGTACCGCTATGGGGCGATGCAGTCGGCCGCCGTCACCGAGGTGGGCGGTCTCCGGGTCACCACCCCGCTGCGCACCTGCCGGGACCTGGCCTGTGATCTGGATCCCGAGGACGCGGTGGTGGCCGTGGAGCGGATGTGCGCGGCGATCCCGGGACTGGCGGGTCGGCTCGCGGCGGCGACCGCGCACCCGTCCGGCCGGGGAGCCCGCCGGTTTGCGAACGTTGCCGCGGCGATCGACCGGCGGTCGGTGTCCGCGGAATCGTCCCGCGCGCGGCTCCGGTTGGCGGCGGCGGGGTTCGACGGGTTC
>NZ_JADDKI010000120.1:0-1218 GCF_015356725.1 Dietzia sp. SYD-A1 | reverse complement strand
CGAGCTGATCGCGGGCCTCCGCGCGCTGGCGGCCGGCGACCCCGGCCCCGGCGTCTTCAGCGCGGACGCCCCCGCGGGCACCGGCGACGTCTGGGTCTTCTCGGGCTTCGGCGCACAGCACCGCAAGATGGCCAAGGAGCTGTACCTGTCCAACCCGCTGTTCGCCTCGTGCCTGGACGCGGTGGACGACCTCATCGACTTCGAGGCCGGGTACCGGATGGTCGAGATGTTCCTCGACGACTCCGTCACCTACGAGGTGGAGAACGCGCAGGTCGGCATCTTCGCCGTCCAGGTCGCGCTGGTCGACACGCTCAAGGCGCTCGGCGCCAAGCCGGAGGCCGTGATCGGTCACTCCATGGGCGAGGTCGCCGCCGCCTACGCGGCGGGCGGGCTCAGCCTGGAGGACGCGGTGCGCGTGATCTGCGTGCGCTCACGTCTCATGGGCGACGCCGAGCAGCAGGTCTCGGACGAGGACGCCGGCGCCATGGCGCTGGTCGAGTACTCGGCCGAGGAGATCGCGCAGATCATCGCCGACAACCCGAGGTTCGCCTCGATCGAGCCCGCCGTCTACGCCGCCCCCACCCACACCACGGTCGGGGGTCGTGCCACGCCCGTCGCCGAGTTCGTGGCCTGGGTCGAGGAGCAGGGCAAGTTCGCCCGCCAGCTCCAGGTCCGCGGCGCCGGGCACACCTCGGACGTCGACATGCTGCTGGGTGAGCTGGCCGCCGAGATCGCGGGTCTGGAACCGCGCGAACTCACCTCCGGCCTGTTCTCCTCGGTGGACAAGGAGACCTTCTACCGGGCCGGCCACGAGCCGATCCACGCCGAGGAGTACTGGGTCAAGGGCATGCGGCACTCGGTGTGGTTCACCCACGCCGTGCGCAAGGCCGTCGAGGCCGGGTACGTCACCTTCCTGGAGTTCGCGCCCAACCCGGTCGCCGCGATGTCCGTCGCCGCGACGTGTTTCGACGCCGGCCTCATGGAGCCCAACCTGCTCCACACGCTCAAGCGCAAGGAGTCGGAGGCCGACACCCTGCTCCACGCGATCGCCCAGCTGTACGTCCACGGCCACGAGGTCAACATGGACCAGGTCGTGGAGATGCTGCACGGCTACGTCACCGGTCCGGGGCGCTACGCCGCGGTGCCGGGCACGGCGTGGAAGCGACGGACGCTGTGGCCGACGGTGACCGCCGGCGGCGGATCGGGGGAGGGCCGCAT
>NZ_JADDKI010000011.1:0-4080 GCF_015356725.1 Dietzia sp. SYD-A1 | reverse complement strand
GAACAGCGAGGCGACCACGCCGAAGGCGCCCGGCAACGCGCCCGACAAGACGCCCGACGATTCCGCGACCACGACCGAGGACTCCCGGGACGCGCGACAGTCGACGGGAACGACGACGGCGTCACCGGGATCCCCCGCAGGCGGTGGCCGGTCCGACGCCGAGACTCCCGCCCAGCAGAAGGGCGACACCACCCCTGATGACGGCGGCGAGGCCGTCGAATCCCCAGGCCGCGAACGGAAGTCCTGACCCCCACTCCCCCCGCGCCCCCCTATCGGGTGTGTTGCGAAACACGGTCGAGCGTATGTGACTACGCTCACAGAAACCGGTTCGGTCGCTTCCGCCGTGTCGATTCCGGCCGCCGTGAACACACATCCCGAGAGAGAGCCGCTGATGACCGATCACGACCACACCCAGACCTACGCACCCGACCCCGCCTTCACCGCCCAGGCCAACGCGCAGGCCGACCTCTACGACGTCGCAGCCGCTGACAGACTCGCGTTCTGGGACGAGCAGGCACGGCGCCTGGACTGGTCCACGGAGTGGTCCGAGGTGCTCGACTGGTCCGACGCACCGGTCGCCAAGTGGTTCGTCGGCGGCAAGCTCAACGTGGCCCACAACTGCGTGGACCGTCACGTCGAGGCCGGCAACGGCGACCGGGTGGCCATCCACTGGATCGGCGAGCCGGAGGATGACGCCCGCGACATCACCTACGCCGAACTCAAGGACGAGGTCAGCCGCGCGGCCAACTACCTCAGCTCCCTCGGGCTCGTGGCCGGCGACCGGGTGGCGATCTACATGCCGCTCCTGCCCGAGGTCTACATCGCGATGCTGGCCTGCGCCCGCCTCGGGCTCACCCACTCCGTGGTGTTCGCCGGCTTCTCCCCCAACGCGCTCCGCCAGCGCATCGACGACGCGGAGGCGAAGGTCGTCATCACCGCCGACGGCCAGTTCCGTCGCGGTAAGCCCGCGCCGCTCAAGGCCGGGGTCGACGACGCGCTCTCCGGAAACGGGGTCGACGCCGAGGGGACCGCCGAATCGGTGCAGACCGTCCTCGTGGTCCGTCGGACCGGGCTCGACGTGGAGTGGACCGAGGGCCGGGACGCGTGGTGGGACGAGGTGGTCCCGCAGCAGTCCACCGAGCACACGCCCGAGGCCTTCGACTCCGAGCATCCCCTGTTCCTGCTCTACACCTCGGGGACCACGGGAAAGCCCAAGGGGATCGTCCACACCTCCGGCGGCTACCTCACCCAGGCGTCGTACACCCACCACAACGTGTTCGACCACAAGCCCGGCCAGGACGTCTACTGGTGCACCGCGGACGTCGGCTGGGTCACCGGGCACACCTACGGCGTGTACGCCCCGCTCTCGAACGGTGCCGAGTGCATCGTCTACGAGGGCACCCCCAACTCACCGGACGAGCACCGCCACTTCCAGATCATCGAGAAGTACGGCGTCACCATCTACTACTCGGCACCCACCCTCGTGCGGACCTTCATGAAGTGGGGCGCCGAGATCCCGGCCGCCCATGACCTGACCTCGATCCGCCTGCTCGGCTCCGTGGGTGAGCCCATCAACCCGGAGGCGTGGCGCTGGTACCGCGACAACCTCGGCGGCGGCACCGCCCCCATCGTGGACACGTGGTGGCAGACGGAGACCGGTGCGATCATGATCTCCCCGTTGCCGGGCGTGACCGAGACCAAGCCCGGATCGGCCATGCGGCCGCTGCCCGGCATCTCCGTGTCCATCGTGGACAACGAGGCCAAGGAGGTCGCCGCGGAGGAACAGGGCTTCTTGGTGCTCACCGAGCCGTGGCCGTCCATGCTCCGCGGCATCTGGGGCGACATGGAGCGCTACCGGGACACCTACTGGTCCCGGTTCGCCGAGGAGGGGTACTACTTCGCCGGTGACGGCGCCAAGTGGGACTCCGACGGCGCACTGTGGGTGCTGGGGCGCGTCGACGACGTGATGAACATCTCCGGCCACCGCATCTCCACGTCCGAGGTGGAGTCCGCCCTCGTCGGGCACCGCGCGGTCGCCGAGGCGGCAGTGGTGGGCGCCAACGACGAGACCACCGGCCAGGCGATCGTCGCGTACGTGATCCTGCGCGGCAACGTCGACGCCGAGGAGGACCGCCAGAAGCTCATCGACGAGCTGCGCGCCGAGGTGTCGCGGGAGATCTCCCCGATCGCCAAGCCCCGCGACATCACGATCGTGCCCGAACTGCCCAAGACGCGCTCCGGGAAGATCATGCGGCGTCTGCTCAAGGACATGGCGGAGGGCCGCGACGGCGGGGACACCTCGACCCTGTCCGATCCGACCATCATGGAGCAGATCAGGGAGAAGGGCACGCGCGGCTGACCGGGTAGCGGGTGAAGGCGGCCACGTGTCGTGGCACGATGGACGACGGTGCATCCGTCGCCTGACTATGGAGGAACAACCGTGAGCCACGCCCAGGGAACCCACTCGCCGACCGAGGCATCGATCCCCCTGCACGACGCGGACTCGATCGGTCGGGGCGACGCCAGCATCGGAACCCTGGTCAAGAACGCCACCACGCAGGTGTCCACGCTCGTCCGCGCGGAGATCGAGCTCGCCAAGACCGAGGTCACCGAGCAGGTCAAGAGGGCCGCCACCGGGTCGGGCTTCTTCGTCGCGGCGCTCGTGCTTCTCCTGATGTCGTTCTTCCCGTTCGTCTTCATGTGGGCCAAGCTCATCTCCCTGTGGTTCGGCACCCAGTCCTGGGACTGGGTCGGCTTCCTCATCGTCTTCGTGGTGCTGGTGCTGTTGGCGGCGGTCTGCGCCCTGCTCGGCTACCGCAAGGTCAAGAAGATCCGTAAGCCCCAGCGCACCATCGACTCGGTGTCCGACCTCAAGCTGGCCATGCCCACGGGCACCCAGCCGCGGCCCGGGACGGTGCGGGTCACCGAGACCCCCCAGCCCGCCACGCGCAGCTGAATACTCCCGCACACCGGCCGCCCGACCCGTCGATCGTCAGGATCGACGGGTCGTGGCGGCATCGTGACGTCTCGGCCAACGGCATCCGTCTGCACGTCGCCGAGGCCCTTCCGGCCGACACCGTCCCCGGAGAACTCCCGCCACTGGTGGTGTTGATCCACGGCCTGGGCGGGATCTGGTGGACCATGCGCAAACCCCTCGTGGCGCTGGCCGAAGCCGGATTCCACGCCGTCGCGGTGGACTTGCGGGGCCACGGGGACTCCGACAAACCACCGCGCGGGTACGACGGATGGACCCTGGCCTCGGACATCACGCACCTCATCCGCGCGCTCGGGCACACCTCCGCGGTGATCGTGGGGCAGGGCGAGGGCGGATTCGTGGCCTGGACGGCGGCATACCACCGGCCTCGTGCGGTGCGGGGCCTCGTCGTCGTCGGTTCTCCGCACCCCCTGGCCACCCGCCACGCCGCGATCCGCGATCGCGCCCAACGCCGTGCCCTGGTGCCCCGTCTTCTCGCAGACCAGGCTCCCCGGCTCCCCGAACGCCGCCTCACCACCGACGGCGCGGCGTCGGTGGAGGCGATGCTCCGGGACCGTTCCGCGCCGGCGTGGCAGGACACCGACGACTTCCGCGAGACCGCGGCGCTGCTCCGGCAGGCCATGCTCATCCCCAAGGCCGCCCACCTGTCCCTGGAGTCGCGCCGCTGGATGGTCCGCAGCCAGCTCCGCCCGGACGGACGCGATTTCCGCCGCACGGTCTCGGGTGTCCTCGACCAGCCGGTATTGGGGATCAGCGGCGAGGAGGACCGGTTCATCCGCCCGTCGACGGTCCGGGCGTCAGCGGCGTGGGCCAGGGACTTCCGTACGGAAATGGTCGCGGAGTCCGGGCACTACCCGGCGATGGAGCAGCCTCGGGCCACGTCTCGGCTGATCGTGGACTTCGCGCGCCGCGCAAGCGGGCTCTGACGGGCCGGTCCTCCCTTCTCCGGCCGGATCCCGCCAACGCGGACCCGTGCCGCCCCCTCCCTCGGCCTACGCGCCCCCTCTGCTCGGTGATCGCCGGGGTACGCGGCGACAATGGACCATTCCCGCCGCGCAAGTCGGGACAGCCGCGCGAGTCGGGCG
>NZ_JADDKI010000119.1:0-4191 GCF_015356725.1 Dietzia sp. SYD-A1 | reverse complement strand
GGCCGGGAAACGGAACTGCTGCTCACCGTGGCGCCCTCGCGCCGACCACCGCCACCCGCCGGCGCGAGGGCGCCACGGTGAGCAGCAGTTCCGTTTCCCGGCCCGCGCGGGGGTTGACCAGGCACGACGCCCGCTTGTTCGCGAAGGTGTGGTCGAGACACGCCTGATTGCAGGCGATGCAGATGTTGATCTCGTCCGCCCGCCCCTCGCCGACCTTGGCCGCGAACGCCGGGTCCGCCAACAGCGGCCGCGCCATGGACACCAGGTCGGCCTGCCCGGTCGCGAGGATCCGCTCGGCCACGTCCGGGGTGTTGATGCGGTTGGAGGCGATCACCGGCACGCCGACGGTCTGCTTGAGCCGGGCCGCCAGATCGACGAACGCCGCGCGGGGCACCGAGGTGACGATGGTCGGGATGCGCGCCTCGTGCCATCCGATCCCGGTGTTGAACACGTCGGCACCCGCGGCCTCGAGGCGCTGCGCGAGCTCGGCGGTCTCGTCCCAGGTCTGGCCGCCCTCCACCAGGTCCAGCACGCTGATGCGGTACTGGATGAGGAAGTCCGGTCCCACCTCGGCCCGGATCCGTCGGACGATCTCCTCCGGGAAGCGCATCCGCTTGCTCGCGCTGCCGCCCCAGCGGTCGGTGCGCTGGTTGGTGCGGGCCGCGAGGAACTGGTTGATCAGGTAGCCCTCGGAGCCCATGATCTCGACCCCGGCGTACCCCGCGCGCCGTGCCAGTCGAGCCGCTCGCACCCAGTGGTCGATGGTGCGCTCGACGCCGCGCGCACTCAGGCCGCGCGCCCTGAACATGCTGATCGGGGACTTGGTGGACGAGGCCGACCGCACGAACGGCTGGTAGCCGTACCTGCCTGCGTGCAGCAGCTGGAGCAGGAGGTGCGCGCCCTCGGCGTGGACGGCGTCGGTGAGGCCGCGGTGCTTGTCCGCCATCCGCCGGCTGGCCATCATCGACCCGGCCGGCAGCAGCCAGCCCTGGATATCGGGCGAGAATCCGCCGGTGACCATCATGGCGGTGCCGCCGCGCGCCCGTTCGGCGAAGTAGGCCGTGAGTTCGGGCAGGTGCGCGCTCCGGTCCTCGAGCCCGGTGTGCATGGAGCCCATGACGACGCGGTTGCGCAGGGTGAGAGGCCCGACGACGAGGGGGCTGGTCAGGTGCGGGTGGCTCGAGCTCATGGGGCCTATTGTGCCCTGCCCGAGCCCGACCTTACTGGCGGGTAAGGTCGCGAAGGCCGGGAGTCCGAGTGCGTCACCGCTCTCAGTAGCGCAGTATCGCGCCGACGGAGTTCCCGTGCGGGAGAGCCTCGAGCACCACGAGCCGCCCGGACGTGGCACAGGTGTGGCCCACGGCGTCGTCGAGGTCCCCGGGCCGATCCTCCGGTCGGCAGATCGCCCCGGTGAGGATCAGGGTCTCCACCCGACCCTCCGCGGCGGCGGCGACGATCTCCCTCGGGTCACTGACCCCGAGGCCGGTCCCGAGCGCCTCGCCGAAACGCTCGGTCGCCGCGGCGGCGTCGGCGTTGAGGACCGGTTGCACGAGCGGCCACGCCTTCTCCTTGAGCTCCGCACCGTCGCAATGATCGGGGTTCCCGGCCACCACCTGGTCGAGCAGGTGCGGGTAGGACAGCTCGCTCCTGAGCATCGGGTGGTGCTCGGCCACCGCCGCCAGGACGAGCGGCCGTCGCTCCTGCCCCGCGAGGAGCTCATCGATCCCCCCGGCCACCTGACGGAAGAACTTCTCGAGCATCACGCGGTCCACCTCACCCCCGGCGCCGTGCCCGTGGAAGGCGGCGGTGCCCCCGGCCGCCGCCTGGTGCTGCAGCTGGGGCTCGCGCTCGGTGCGCCCTTCGGCGTCCTCCATCGACGCCGGGGCGGTGCCGATGTCCCGCTCGTGGACCGACCCCCGGGTGGCCTCGAACAGTCGCACCGAGTTCTGGCTCAGGGCGAGGATCAGGAACTCGCCGTCGGCGACCGCGGCCGGGACGAGCGGACGGACGGCGAACGAGTCGGACACGTGGACAGTCTCGGGCATCTCGGTGTCCAGCCTGAAGACCCGCGCGATCCCCGGCGCGGCGTAGAGGGCCAGCCCGTGCGCCGTGTGCTGCCAGAAGGGGTCCTGCCCGCCCAGCTCGCGCAGCGGCGCGAGCAGCTCGGCGGCGTCCTCGGCGGTGGTCCCCCCGGTGACCAGCTCGGACTCCGCGCGGTCGAGCAGGGAACGCAGCCTCATCGGCCCCTGCCGAGTCTCCGGCCCGCCACGGTGGGTCGGCATGAAGACCGACACCGCGGGGCCGGAGGCGGTCCCGAGGGCCTGGAGATCGGCTGGGGTGATCGGATCGATGTTCCGGGTGCGTTGGATCGGCGTCATGGTTCCGACCGTAACGCCGATCACGGTTCGGCGCCGGGGCTCGTGCTGATCGTTGTCGGTCGGAGACGTGAGGGCGCCTGCGCCCCGAAGTCCACTACAGACGATGTAACGAATGTGACTGATGAGACGAAAGATGCGTAAGTGAACTCTCGGCGGTAGTCTTACCGTCAACGATCCCCGCCGGGCCCGGCTCCGGCCGTCGCCCGAGGAAAGGACATGCCACGTGCGCCATCCCATCCGCTCCGCCGTCGTCGCGGGAGCCTCGGCCCTCCTGCTCGCCACCGGCGCGGGCACAGCGTCCGCCCAGGGGTCCGTCGAGCTCGCCCTCCCGTTCCCCCTGGACATCCCCGGCCTGGCCTCGCTGATCCCGGGCGCGACCGCACCGGGGGCCGCGACGGTGGCCGCACAGGACGCTCCTCTCGTCGTGGTGCCGCCCGAGGTCGCCCGGAAGGCGTTCGAAGGCAGCGTCGTCGCAGGCGTCAACGAGGCGCGCACCGCGGTCGGCGCCGAGCGTCTGGTCACCGACCCGGTCCTGTCCGTCGAGGCCGAGGTCCGCGCGGACCAGCTGGCCGCGGGCGACCCCACGACCGGCGATCTCCCGGTCCCCGAGAGCGGCGAGACCCGGGATCGTACGGTGCTGGCCCTGCCTCCGGAGGCCACACCCCAGAACGTGCTCACCGCCATGCTCACCGACACGGGCATGCGCGACCGCATGCTGGACGGCGAGTTCGCGAAGGTCGGGGTGGGCACCGCCACCGACGAGGAGGGTCGGATCCACGTGGTGCTGGACTTCGAACGGGGGTGACCGCTCCGGCGCACGGCCGGTTAACAGTGTGAAAATACGGCTAGATTCCCCAAGCCCACTAGCCCAGAACGGCTTTGGTCTCTACCGTGTTTCCTGCATGCCCTCCCCCTCGGGGCGTGCAGAAATGGAGTCCCTCCCGTGCGCCGCACTTCCCCTCGTTTCGTCAAGCCCCTCGCCGTCGTCGCCGCCGCCACCATGGCGGTCGGCGGACTGGGGGTCCCCGCCGCCTCGGCACAGCAGTTCCTCGTGCCCGGATCGTCCTTCGGATTGGCCGTTGGCGGCGGCGGCACCGCCCCGGCCCTCGATCCCACGAGCGCCGAGTACCGCCAGCAGCTCCATGACGCCACCAACGCCGCTCGGGTCGCCAATGGCCGTGCGCCGCTGCCGTCCAACGACGCGCTCGTTCAGCTGGCCACCGCCTGGAGCCAGGTCCAAGCGGCGGAGAACCGGATGTATCACAACCCCGACCTGCGTAACCAGGTCCCCAGCGGCACCACCCGCTGGTCGGAGAACGTGCTGCAGAACTGGCGCAACGCCACCCCGCAGCAGCTCGTCAACCAGTGGATGGCCTCGACCGGACACCGGCTCAACCTGTTGCGCACCGATCACACCTCCATGGGTATGGGCGTCGCCGTGGCCGGCGACAACCGGCTCTACGCCACGCAGGTGTTCATCCGCAGCTGACCCGGGCCCGGGCCGGCGCCGACCCGTCGACAAGGACGTTCCGCACACGTGTCGCGAGAAGCGGGTGTGCGGAACGTCCTTGTCGACGTGCGGGCCCGGGCATGCGCCGGCCCGGCCGTGGCGCGGCGTCAGCCGCCGAGTCCCGCCAGTAATGCCTCGAGCCCCTCGTCGAATCGCGAGTCATAGTCGACGCGCGGCATCGCGGGGTCCACGGCGGCGAGGTTGTGGTGGGTCTGCTCCTCGATCGTCACCCCCAGCACGTAGGCGGTGAGCGCGGAGGTCAGGCCCGCGGCCCGAGCGCCGCCCCCGTGCCGCGCACACGTC
>NZ_JADDKI010000118.1:0-20497 GCF_015356725.1 Dietzia sp. SYD-A1 | reverse complement strand
GCCCCGGATACCGGGTCATCGGTCGCGGGCGTGGGGCGGGCGGGCGCGGCGAGGCCTCCCCGATCTTCTACGACTCGGCGAGGCTCGAGGTGCTCGAGTGGGACCAGCTCGCGTTGTCCGACCACCCCGTTCGCGCGGGCTCGCTGTCCTGGGGGAACCTCATCCCCCGGGTGATGGTGACGGCGACCTTCCGTGATCGCCGGACCGGCCGCGAGTTCCGGATGATCAACACCCACCTCGACCCGTTCTCCGCGCGGTCGCGTCTCCGCTCGGCGCGGGCCGTTCTCGAGCTGGTGTCCGCCGCGGGGGCGCCGACCGTGGTGACCGGCGACCTCAACACGGGCCCGGGGGGCGCGGCGGTGCGCGAGTTGGTCAGGGACGGCGGCCTCGTCGACACGTGGCTCAGCGCGCGGGCCCGCGTGAGCGAGGAGTGGGGGACGTACACCGGCTACCGCGCGCCCCAGAGGAACGGCACGCGCATCGACTGGATCTTCGCCTCGCCGACGGTGAGGGTGACCCGCGCCGCGGTCAACCCGGCGCGGCCCGGCGGGGTCTGGGCGTCCGACCATCTGCCCGTCCACGCCGTGGTGCGTCTCGACGAAGGCGGCGTCGAGGAGTGATCGACAACTTCCTGCGACCCGCGGAGAGTCGCGCGCGGATGGGGGCCGACGCCCTCCGGATCCTCGGGACCCTCAGCGTCCTGGTGGCGCTGCTCCTTCACGGGCTGACCGACGCGGCCATCGTGGCGTTCGCGTTACCGGGCCTGATGCTCCCGCGCTTCGTGGGGATGAGGCCGTGGGCGGACATCACTGTGTCGGTCACGCTGCTGGTGGCGGCGTGGAGCAACGTCTTCGACCTGTACACGCGAATCTGGTGGTGGGACATCGTGGTCCACTTCGTGTGCGCCGGTGCACTGGCGGTGGTGGCGTACCTCTTCCTCGCCCACCGCGGGATCGTGCCGGTGACCGCCGACGGCGGCGTCCCGGCCGTGGCGGCGGTGGTGCTCACCACGGCGTTCGGCCTGGCCCTCGGCGCGTTGTGGGAGATGGTGGAGTGGTTCGGTTACACCTACCTGACCGACCAGATCTACGTCACCCTCGACGACACGATCGGGGACATGGCCGCGGGTGGCCTCGGCGCGCTGGCGGCCGGTCTGCTCCTGGCACACGGGCCGCGACTGTGGGAGCCGGCCACCCTGCCCGCCCACCGGTCCCCGGATGCGGCCTCCCGTCGTTAGCGACGGGAGGACGGCGCGCCGGCCCGCACCGCCTCCGCCAGGAGGGGGAAGAGCAGGACGGTGACCGCCCCCGCCGCCACCAACACGGAGGAGATCTCGCCCGTCATCAGGCCGTTGTTCACGGCGACCTCGGTCACCGCCACGATGATCGGCAGGCCGGTCGCCGCGTACAGACCCACCCGCGCCCGCTCCCGCGGGCCCTCGAGGCCGGGGCTCACGCGGGCGACGGTCTCGCTCACCCACACCCCGCCGCCACGGAGGACGAGCATGCTCACCACGGCGGCCACCAGCACCCACGGCGAGGCCGCCACCGCCCTGAGGTCGATGCTCATCCCCGACACCACGAAGAAGGCCGGGATGAACACGGTGTAGCCGACGGTCTCCAGCTGGCGGAGCAGGACCGTGGCCAGCCCCCGATCCGGGGACTGTCCTGCCTCGCGCAGATGTGCCCCGAGGGAGTCGACCAGCCGGCGCAAGATCATCCCGGCGGCGAAGGCGCCGAGCACCACGTCGAGACCGAACACCGTGGCCACCACCATCATGGTGGCCAGGAGCAGGATCACCGTGCGCATGGCCAGCTGGCCGGTGGAGGTGGTGCCTCTCAGCAGCGCCCGGCCGAGTGCGGGGACGTGGAGCAGTCGGGCCGGCACCGCCAGGATGACGAGCGCGGCCAGGAGGAACAATCCGACCGCCGCGATCGAGGACTCGATGCTGCGGGTACCGAGCAGCACCGCCATCACCAGGATCGGTCCCAGTTCCCCGACCGCTCCGTGGGTGAGGACGGCTCTGCCCACGGGAGTGCTGTCGTGACCCGACCCCTTGAGGATGGGCAGGAGCGTACCGATGGCGGTGGAGGTGAGCAGGAGGCCTATCGCCACGGCCGTCTCCCAGCGTCCCGAGACCAGCAACCCCACCCCGGCCGCCAGGACGAGGCTGACGGCCCAGGTCCCGGCCGCCCGGCGTCCGCTGCGCCCGGTCAGGGTGGAGACCTCGAGCTCGAACCCGGCCAGGAGGAACAGCATCCCCAGACCGAGCTCGGAGAGGAGCGCGACACCGCCGGATTCCACCGCGAGGCCCAGACCGTGGGGGCCGATCACCATCCCGCCCGCCAGGAGCAGCACCACGCCGGGGATGAACGAGCGGGTGACACCGGACAGCACCGGAGCCGCCCAGACGGCCAGAACGATCCAGAACAACGAGACGAGTTCGGTGGGGGACGCCTCGGAGGCCAGGATGGTGGTGGTCACGTCCGGCCTCTCGCTCGATCGATGAAGGAGAGCTTAGACGAGCGGCGCGCACGCGAGGCCGTCGACCGGCGTCGACCGGCTCGTGCGAGGGTGGGGCACATGACCACCTCGCCGCTCGACACGTCCGACGGTGACCCCCGGCGGCTCCCGGGGTTCCGTCGCACGTTCGGCGCGGGGCGACTGACCCTCGGGCTGGGCTTCCCGCTGCGGACGCGCGCCGACCGGGTCGACGGCCCGGACATCAGCGCACAGATCGAGGTCGCCCGGGCCGCGGAGAACGGAGGGTTCGCCGCCCTCCACGCCCGGGACATCCCGCTTCGCGTCCCTTCGTTCGGCGACGTGGGCCAGGTCTACGATCCGTGGGTGTTCCTCGCGTACGTGGCCGCGCACACCAGCCGGATCACCCTCGGGACGGCGGCCGTCGTGCTGCCCGTCCGCCATCCACTGCACGTGGCCAAGTCCGCGGCCAGCCTGGACCGTCTGTCCGGCGGCCGGTTCCTCCTGGGGGTGGCCTCCGGCGACCGGCCGGAGGAGTTCCGTGCGTTCGGGCTGGAGCAGGGGCGGCGGGGGGAGAGGTTCCGGGAGAACCTCACGGTGATGACCCACGCCCTCACCACCGAGATGCGCGGGATCCGCTGGTCCGGGGGGTGGATGCACAGCGCGGACGTGGTCCCCAAGCCCACCGCCTCGTCGGTGCCGCTGATCATGACTGGCTCGTGTCAGCAGAGCATCTCCTACCTGGCGGCACACGGGCACGGATGGCTGACCTACCCACGCGATTTCGACGCGCAGCGCCGGACCGCCGCGAGGTGGCGCGAGGTGGTGGCGGAGAGTCGGGAGGGAGGATCCGACGACGACGACGAGGTGTTCAGTCCCTTCGCGCAATCGCTCCAGATCGACCTGGCCGAGGACCCGGACGAGGCGGCCTCGCCGATCGGCTTCGGGTTCCGGATCGGTCACCGGCGTCTGGTCGAGCACCTGGCGGACCTGCGGGGGATCGGGGTCAACCACGTCCTGCTGGGGGTCGGGGCGTCCCGCCGGCCGATCCGGGAGGTCGTCCACGAGCTGGCCGAGAACGTCGTGCCCCACTTCCCCGCTCTCGCCCACTAACCTCACCGGCGGAACGAAAGAGACGGGACCACCCATGACAGGCGCGGCCACCCCGGAACCCGGACTGTTCGAGCACCTCCGGTCCCGGCAGTTCCTGTTCATGCTGCCCCGCGCGGTGTCACTGCAGCTGATGCACCCCGCGATCAGTGCGGCGACGCTCGAGCACTCGCCCTCCCCGGGCTTCGTCTGGCTGCACAAGCGGCGGTCGGTCCCCCCGACGATCGACATGGCGTTCGACCCGCATCCGGAGTCCTGGATACCGGGGCGCATCGTGGTCACGCACGACACCATCCGGGGAACCGACGCCGACGGCCGTCGTTACCACTCGCTGGACCCGCAGGTCTTCCACTTCCAACACGCCACGTACGTGGACTCGCTGTTCGAGACCATCACGAGATTCCGCGGTCCACTGGACGCAGGGGAACGCCGGTCGCTCTACGCCTCGTGCTGCAGGTGGTACCGCGCCTACGGCATCTCCGACACACCGCTGCCCCCGACGGTCGAGGACTTCGACGCCTACTTCCGCGACCGGACCGGGGCGCTGTCCGTCACCCCGGCGCTCACGCACTACCGCGGGCAGCTGCTCCGTCCGCGCCAGTGGTGGCCGGCCGCGGTCCCCTCCGGCGCCATCCGGACGTTCCTGCACCCCGTGGCGGCGCGGGCGCTCCGGGTCCGGCCGTCCGCGTTCGACCGCGCGGTGTCAGCGGTCTTCACCTCGGCGTCCTCGCTGGAGTAGCCACTTCTGCCAGAATCGAGCCACGGCGGCGGGCCCGGGCGGACTCCGGGGCACGCCCACAGCCAGACCGTACCCGGAGGCGACGTGAGCATCTCGATCCTGTGGTTCCGACGCGATCTGCGGCTCAGCGATCATCCCGCTCTCCTCGCGGCCGTCGACTCCGCGGACGAGGTCCTGCCGGTGTTCGTGCGTGACCCGGTGCTGCTGGGACGTGGCGGCGCCCGAACCGACCGGCTGGAGGCCTCCCTGACCGCCCTGTCCGCCGACACCGGTGGGGCATTGGTCGTCCGGACGGGCGATCCCGCCGAGGTGATCGCGGAGCTCGCGGAGGCCGTGGACGCCGCGCAGGTGCACGTGAGTCGCGAGTCCACCCCCTACGGCCGGCGACGGGACGACAGGGCACGTGAGCTGCTCGGCGGGGCGGGTCGGGAACTGCTCGAGACCGGGTCGCCCTACGCGGTCGGACCGGGACGGGTCCTCAACAAGTCCGGCGAACCGTACCGGGTCTTCACCCCCTTCTCCAAGGCCTGGCACGACCACGGGTGGCCGGAGCCCGGCGCCCGCCCCGAGGACATCGCGTGGGCCGCGGACCCCGACACCGGCGGCTCGCACGACATCACGGGGGCACGCGATTCGGGGTCCGCGGAGGAGGTGGGTGAGCAGGCGGCCCTGGACCGGTGGAGGGAGTTCCTCGCCGAGGACCTGACCTCGTACGGCGACCAGCGCGACCGACCGGACCTGGACACGACGAGCCGGTTGTCGGTGCACCTGAAGTACGGAGAGATCCATCCGCGGACGATCCTGGCCGAACTCGCCGCCCATCCCGCCGCCGACACCGATGGCGCACGCCGGTTCGTCTCCGAGTTGGCGTGGCGCGAGTTCTACGCGGACGTCCTGTGGCACTGGCCCCGCTCGGCGTGGCGCGACCTGCGCGACACGCTGTCAGGGATGGACTACGACGAGGGGCCGGAGACCGACGAACTCGTCGAGGCGTGGCGGCAGGGGCTGACCGGTTACCCCTTCGTGGACGCGGGGATGCGACAACTGCGGTCCGAGGGATGGATGCACAACCGGGTGCGGATGGTCACCGCGAGCTTCCTCGTCAAGGATCTGCACGTGTGGTGGCCGACCGGCGCCCGGCACTTCCTGGACCACCTCAGGGACGGGGACCTCGCCTCCAACAACCACGGGTGGCAGTGGGTGGCCGGCACCGGGACCGACGCCTCGCCGTACTTCCGGGTGTTCAACCCGGTCACGCAGGGAGTGAAGTTCGACCCCGACGGCGACTACGTCCGTCGGTGGATACCCGAACTCGCGCACCTGACCGGCGCCGACGCGCACGAGCCGTGGCGGGCGGCGGACGGATACGACCACGGGTACCCCGAGCGCATCGTGGACCACGCCGAGGAGCGACGGGAGACCCTCCGACGCTACGAGCGCGCCAGGGGCGACGACGACTGAGGCAGCGGGCCACCAGAGGAATCGATACCGTGGAGTATGCGACCTTTTCTCGTCCCGGTGGCGGCAGTGACGCTCCTCCTGACCGGGTGTACGGGCGGGCCCACCTCCGTCACCTCCGACGACAGGGCGGGACAGGCGCCGTCCACCGCCACCACCGCCGAGGACTTCCGGGTGACGGAACACGGTGAGTTCGACCAGGGGTGGGCGATGAGCTTCCTGCCCGGGTCCGACCACCTGCTCATCACCCAACGCGGGGGCGAGCTCCTGCTCCGCGACCAGACCACCGGTCAGGTCACGGAGGTCGCGGGGGTCCCGCCGGTGAACGACGGCGGGCAGGGGGGCCTGCACGATGTGGCACCGGGCGCCACCCACGCCGAGGACGGCACCGTCTACCTCAGCTGGGTGCGGGACCATCCCGCCGGCTCCCAGGGGGTGGTGGGCCGCGGGACCCTCGACGTGGACCGTTCCGAGCTGAGGGATCTCGAGGTGATCTGGGAGCAGGACCCCGCGGCCGGCACCGGGCACTACGCCCTGCGCCTGCTCGTCCACGACGACCATCTCTATGTGACCTCGGGAGACCGCCAGGAGCAGACCCCCGCCCAGGACACCGCCGACAACCTGGGCGGCGTGGTGCGCCTGACCCCGGACGGGGATCCCGCGCCGGGGAACCCGTGGGCCGATGCGGGCGGCTCCGCCGCGGAACTGTGGACCATCGGCCACCGCAACCCCCTGGGCATCGCCGAGGACCCGCAGGGCCGGATCTGGGTGTCCGAGATGGGGCCCCGCGACGGGGACGAGCTCAACCTGCTCGACGAGGGTGGGAACTACGGGTGGCCGGAGGCCTCGATGGGCAGGCACTACGACGGCGGCGACATCCCGGACCACGGCGTCGACGACGGGTTCGTACCTCCCGCCGCCTACTGGGTGCCCGCGATCTCCCCGGCCAGCCTTCTGATCTACCGCGGGGACCGCTTCGACGGGTGGAGAGGCAGCGCACTCGTCGGCGGACTGTCCGGACAGGTAATGGTCCGCGCGGAGCTGCACGACCAGACCGCGACGGTCGTCCGCGAATGGGACATGGGCGAGCGGATCCGTGCCCTCGCCGAGGCCCCCGACGGAGCGATCTGGGTCCTCGAGGACGGACCGGGCGGTCGCCTTCTGGAGCTCACGCCGGCGTGACGAGTCGAGACTCTACTGCGATTCGCCGCCCTCCACCGCCTAGGGTGGCGGTATGACGCAGCAGACGGACAAGGCGCACGCGCGCGACGGCGACAAGGCGCACGCGCGCGACGGTGTGGACATCAAGCCCCGCAGCCGGGACGTCACGGACGGCCTGGAGAAGACGGCGGCCCGCGGAATGCTCCGTGCGGTGGGAATGGGCGACGACGACTGGGTCAAGCCCCAGATCGGGGTGGCCTCCTCGTGGAACGAGATCACCCCGTGCAACCTCTCCCTCGACCGCCTGGCCAAGGCGGTCAAGGAGGGCGTGCACTCGGGCGGGGGGTACCCGCTCGAGTTCGGCACCATCTCGGTGTCCGACGGCATCTCGATGGGCCACGAGGGCATGCACTTCTCGCTCGTGTCCCGCGAGGTGATCGCCGACAGCGTGGAGACGGTGATGAGCGCGGAGCGGCTCGACGGATCGGTGCTGCTCGCCGGCTGCGACAAGTCGTTGCCGGGGATGCTCATGGCGGCCGCGCGACTCGACCTGGCCGGCGTCTTCCTCTACGCGGGGTCCACGTTGCCGGGTTTCGCGACCCTCTCCGACGGTACGGAGAAGCAGGTCACCATCATCGACGCGTTCGAGGCGGTCGGGGCGTGCTCGCGCGGTCTGATGAGCCGCGAGGACGTCGACACCATCGAACGCGCCATCTGCCCCGGGGAGGGTGCGTGCGGCGGCATGTACACCGCCAACACCATGGCGAGCGCGGCCGAGGCCCTGGGCATGTCCCTCCCGGGCAGCGCGTCACCGCCTGCCCCGGATCGCCGTCGCGACGACTACGCCAGGGCGAGCGGAGAGGCGGTCGTCGAACTCCTGCGTCGGGGGATCACCGCCCGCGACATCATGACCAAGGAGGCGTTCGAGAACGCCATCGCCGTCGTCATGGCCTTCGGCGGTTCCACCAACGCCGTGCTGCACCTGCTCGCGATCGCCAGTGAGGCGGAGGTCGATCTGACCCTCGACGACTTCGCCCGCATCGGCGCGACGGTGCCGCATCTCGCGGACGTCAAGCCGTTCGGCGCCCACGTGATGACCGATGTCGACCGGATCGGCGGGGTGCCGGTGGTCATGAGGGCCCTGTTCGACGCGGGACTCCTGCACGGCGACTGCCTCACCGTCACCGGACGCACCGTCGCCGAGAACCTCGCGGACATCGCCCCGCCGGACCCGGACGGGCTGGTGCTGCGCGCGATGACCGAGCCGATCCACCCGACCGGCGGCATCACGATCCTGCACGGGTCGCTCGCCCCGGAGGGCGCCGTGGTCAAGTCCGCCGGCTTCGACTCCGATGTCTTCGAGGGCACGGCCCGCGTGTTCGAGCGCGAGCGCTCCGCTATGGACGCGCTGGAGGACGGCACGATCACCGCCGGGGACGTCGTGGTGATCCGCTACGAGGGGCCCAAGGGCGGCCCGGGCATGCGCGAGATGCTCGCGATCACCGGCGCCATCAAGGGCGCCGGACTCGGCAAGGACGTCCTGTTGATGACGGACGGGCGGTTCTCCGGTGGGACCACCGGCCTGTGTGTCGGCCACATCGCTCCCGAGGCGGTGGACGGTGGTCCGATCGCGTTCGTGCGAGACGGTGACCGAATCCGCCTCGACGTCTCCCGTGGGACGCTCGATCTGCTGGTCGACGAGGCCGAGCTGGCGCATCGGCGCGCCGGGTGGGAGCCGCTTCCTCCCCGGTACACCCGAGGCGTGCTGGCCAAGTACTCCAAGCTCGTGCAGTCGGCCTCGACGGGCGCGATCTGCCGGTGAGACCCCTGGGGTGGACGCGCCCGACGAGAGGGCGCCCCACCTTCGGGGGTCGGGTCAGTCGAGGACGGTGCCGTCGTCGAGGTGGGACAGCGAGCCGCCCCCGGGTCGCTCACCGGTGGCGAGGTAGACCACGCGGTTGGCGATGCTGACCGTGTGATCGGCGAACCGCTCGTAGTAGCGCGCGAGCAGGGCCAGGTCCACCGCCGCGACCGAGCCGTGGGGCCAGTCCTCCGCGGAGATCTGCCTCATGAGCTCGGCGTGGAGTGAGTCGACTGCGTCGTCCTCGGTGTCGAGCGATCGAGCGAGGCGGACGTCCTTGGTGGGCAGGAGCCGCCCGAGGTTCCGGGCCATGGCCGAGTCGCGCTCGGCGAACTCACGGATCGTCGGGACGACGGGATCGGGTACGACGGGCTTGGGGTGACGGCGGCGGGCGACGCGTGCGATGTGGCCGGTGAGGGCGGCCATGCGGGTGAAGTGCTCGACGATGTAGATGCCCGAGACCACCTGACGCAGGTCGCGGGCCACGGGCGCTTCGAGCAACAGCAGGTCGAAGGCGTGCTGCTCGCTGTCCTCCCGGAGGTCCTCCACCTCGGCCGCGCCGTCGATCACCTCGGTGGCCGCGACCTCGTCCCCCTCGAGAAGCGCCACGCTGGCGAGGTCCAGGAGTCGATTGTTCATCTCGCAGAACCGGACCAGCTGGTCGGAGAAGTCATCGAGCTTGGTGTGAAGGACGGTACGCATCCCATGACTGTAGTGGCGGGGCGCGATCACCGCGATCCCGTCACCAGACCGTCGACCGTCCGGCCGCCCGGGTCAGTGGTCGCGAAGAGCCTCGATCAACTCGTCCTTCTTCATGGACGAGCGTCCCTCGATCCCGATCTCTCCGGCCCGGTCGCGGAGCTCGTCGACGGTCCAGTCCTCGTATGAACCCGCCTTGCCGCCCTTGTGCCCGACCTCGGACCGGGAGCTCTTGGCCGAGGCGTTGGCGATCCGGGCCGCCTTCTCCTTGCTCGCCCCGTCGTCGCGCAGCGCCTGGTAGACCTTCTCGTCCTTGATGTTCGACGATTGCTGGTCGTTCTTCTTCTCGGCCACGATCCCTCCCCGGTCGTCAGCGGAACTGTGTGTGCACCCCCATGGTCGCCTCGACCGCACCCGGGGGCCACCGCTCGGACTGTATCGCGGTGTCCGGGCCCGGCGCAGGCCCTCAGAACTGTCGCAGGCGCTCAGACGCGGCGCAGGTCCGACGAGAGGTGGTGGGTCATGGGCACGCCGACCGCGGCCATGGCGAACGTCGTGACCAGCCTGTCCCCGGTGAGTTCGTACCGGCGCCTGGTGGCGTCCACCCGCTTGGCGGTGGCGGTGTTGGACACCCTGGCCGTCAGCTCCAGGACGAGCCTGTCCGCCTCGGCGACAACCGTCCCCTCTGCGAGCTCGGTCTGACCCATGGGCTGCGCCAAGATCATCTCCGCGGTTCCGACAACGGGAATGCGCAGGTAACCCGTCTCGGTGTGCATGGGGGCGCCGTCGGGGCTCCACGACCGCTGGACGTAGTGCAGGAACGGCTTGCCGACATTCGTGAAGACGACCTCGTCGGTGTAGGCGAAATCCTCGATGGTGGGATACTCACCCGCGCCGTCCCCCCTCCATGTGCCGAGCAGTGCGGCGACGGGGGCGAGGGAGAGGGCCAGGTCCATGCCCACGAGACTAGGCGACGCCGGCGACCCACACCGGCGGTGCGCAGACTCAGTGTCCCGACCCGCTCCGCCGTTGGGGGACCACGTGGGCGACCGCCACCACCACGGCGCCGACGACCAGCCCGAACACCAGCGAGCAGAGGGTGTTGACCAGCCACCCGAGAACGCCCCCGACCCCCGCGACCGCGGCGGCCGGCTCCTCCAGGAGGTGGACCAGATGGTAGGGAGCCGTCGCCCCGAGCTCGTCCAACCCCACCAGCAGAATGTGCCCGCCGACCCACAGCATCGCGAGCATCCCGACGAACGAGATCACCTCGAGAACCGTCGGCATCGCCTTGACCAGTCCGTTTCCGAACCGCTGGGTGCCGGGGGACCGTCTCCCGGCGAGGTGCAGACCGACGTCGTCCATCTTGACGATCACCGCGACCACCCCGTAGACGAGCGCGGTGATGAGTACGCCCACCACGACCAGGATCGCCGCACGGATCCAGAACGGCTCGTCGGCGACCTCGTTGAGCGCGATCATCATGATCTCGGCGCTGAGGATGAAGTCGGTGGTCACCGCCCCACGGACCATCCGCTTCTCCGCGTCCGGACCCTTCTCCACGACCGGCGTGGCCTCCTCGTGGTGCCCTGAGATCCGTTCCCACACCTTCTCGGCGCCCTCGTAGCAGAGGTAGGCACCGCCCAGCATGAGCAACGGGGTCAGGACCCACGGGACGAACTGGCTGAGGACGAGGGCGAAGACGATGATGATCGCCTTGTTGCCCAACGAGCCCGTGGCGATCCGACGGATGATGGGCAGTTCCCGCGACGGCTCCACGTCGCGGACGTACTGCGGCGTCACCGCGGTGTCATCGACCACCACTCCGGCGGCCTTGATGCTGGCTCGTCCGGATGCGGCCGCGATGTCGTCGGTGCTGGCCGCGGCCATCCGGGCCAGGACGGCGACGTCGTCGAGCAGGGCGGCGAGACCAGCGGCCATGATCACCTCACTGGAGCGGGCGGGAGAAGTCCCCGCCGACGGGACTAGCCGAACCGCGGGCGGGTCGGATGTCACAGAGTAGCCCCGAATCAGTCCTCCACGGCGTCCAGTACCCACCTGAGTGTCCACACGCCGGCCCGTCCGAGGTGCAGGGCCACCTCCCGCGAGCCGAAGGGGCCGTCGGACAGGCCCAGTGACCGCCGTGCCCAGGAGGGGAGCGCGGCGACCGCGCCCTCACGGAGCATCGCGTAGGCGGGTCGTGCGGTCCATCCCACGGGCGGTTCGTCGAGCAGGAAGTGCCGGGCGTCGAGCGCGGCCGGAGACGCCTCGAGCTCGGGCCGGTACTCCTCGAGCGCCGCGGCGAGGTCCTCGACGGTGGTCGGGACGCCTCTCGCCCCCAGCATGATCCCGGTACGTGACGTCTGCCGCACGTACTCGTCCTGCCGTCCCGGCGACATCGGGGCGCGACCATAGAGACGGTGGCACTCGAGAAAGCTCCAGATCTCGGCCACGTGCACCCACCTCAGCAGGTGCGGGTCGCGGGCGTCATAGGGGCGGCCACGGTAGTCGACCCCGACAACGGACCGGTGCATGCCGTTGATAGCCCGGATGAGGTCGGTCGCGTCGGAGATCGTCCCGAACGTCGTCGTGGCGATGAACTGGGAGGTGCGGTGGAGCCTGCCCCAGGGGTCCCCGCGGTAGTCGCTGTGGTCCGCCACCCCTGCCATGGCCAGCGGGTGCAGCGACTGCAGCAGCAGAGCCGTCAGCCCACCGGCGAACATGGAGGCGTCGCCGTGCACCGCGTAGATCGCGTCCCCGGAAGAGTTCCACCGATCGCCCTCGGAGTGCCAGATCCGCTGCCGCTGCTCCGCGGCGTCATCTCCGGCGATCCGGGAGCGCACCATCAGCCCGGCCCGGCGGCGGGCACCGGTAAGCAGTCGGGACGCCGTGGTCGTCATCACCGGCATGTCGGGCACCACCTCGGGGGTCGGGCGTGACCGCCACCCTACGCCCGGTGCGGCCGAGGCCGACCGCTAGTCGACCTGCACCTCAGCGACCCCGTCGATGTAGGTGATGACCCCGCCCTCGAAGGTGGAGATCCATCCGCCATCGGTGGTGGCCTCGTCCGCGGTGGGGAACCCCAGTTCGCCGCCGGGACCGCCTTCCTCGAGGTAGGCGGTGAGAATCTCACCCTGCACCACGAAGGCGCGCCCCGCCGGGGAGAGGACGATCGCCCCGCGTTCGAAGTCGGTGATCGAACCGCCCTCGACATCTGAGGCGGGGCCGGTCGCCCGGCCCAGTTCGCCGGTCTCGCCGCCGAGGTCGCGCCAGCGCTCCGCCACCGGCGCGGGGATGTCGATCATGGACTCGGCCGGCCCGGGAACAGGGGCGGAGGGCGTCGTGGTCATCACCGCGGACGCGGTCGGCGACGCCCCCGCCGGCCCGGTCTGGTCCTGCTGATCGTCCGACCCGCACGCGGAGAGCCCGGCGGTGGCGGCGCCGGCGACAGCGATTGTGGCGAGGGCGCGCGTGATCCTGTTCATGCACGCAGATCTTAGTCGCGGCCGGGGCCAGCCGGTTTTCGTTGCCGGATCGCGACGCGCCATGGTGTTCCGTGAGGCCCGCGGGGGGTGGACACTGGACCCGGGACACGCCCGCACGGGCTGGAGGAAGGGTCGAGATGACGACATTCGTCACGTGCCTGTGGTTGGACGGGCAGGCGGAGGAGGCCGCGGAGTTCTACTGTTCGGTCTTCCCGAACTCGCGGGTCATCGCCGTCGACGAGACGCCCGTCGACACCCCGGGACCGAAGGCCGGCGAGGTCCTGACCGTGGAGTTCGAGCTCGACGGACGGACCTTCCTCGCGCTCAACGGCGGACCGGGGGTCGAGTACACCGACGCGATCTCGCTGGAGATCCGGTGTTCCGACCAGGCCGAGATCGACCACTACTGGGACGGCCTCCTCGCCGGGGGCGGACGAGAGATGCAGTGCGGGTGGCTAATCGATCGTTACGGCGTGCGATGGCAGGTCGCACCCCACTCGCTGTACGACCTGTGGCGGTCGGGGGACCGGGCCGCCGCCGCACGGGCCTTCACGGTGATGATGGACATGGTCAGACTCGACGTGGCGGCTCTGGAGAGAGCGGCCCGGGGAGCCTGACGAGGTCGCCGCGGCGAAGGCCCGCATACGCGGCTCAGAGCCCGGGGCGTTTACCGATCGTCAGCGTGACCTCGCCGGTGTGGGCGAAGAAGTCCTCGCCCTTGTCGTCGACCACGATGAACGCCGGGAAGTCCTCCACGTCGATCTTCCACACCGCCTCCATGCCGAGCTCCTCGTACTCGATCACCTCGACGTGCTTGATGCAGTCCTGCGCAAGGCGGGCGGCGGGGCCGCCGATCGATCCCAGGTAGAACCCACCGTGGGTCGCGCAGGCCTCGGTGACCTGCTTCGACCGGTTCCCCTTGGCGAGCATGACCATGGATCCGCCCGCCGCCTGGAACTGCTCGACGTAGGAGTCCATGCGGCCGGCCGTGGTGGGACCGAACGACCCCGACGGCATGCCCTCCGGGGTCTTGGCAGGGCCTGCGTAGTAGACCGGGTGGTCCTTGAGGTACTGGGGCATCTCCTCGCCGGCGTCGAGCCGCTCCTTGATCTTGGAGTGGGCGATATCGCGGGCGACGACCAGGGGACCGGTCAGCGACAACCGGGTCTTGACGGGGTGTTTGCTGAGCTCGGCGAGGATCTCTGGCATGGGCTTGTTGAGGTCGATCTTCACCGCGGCGCCCTTGCCGGTACCGGACACGCCGTGTGTCGCGGCGTCCAGCTCCGCATCGGTGGTCGCGGGCAGGAACCGGCCGGGGTCGAACTCGAGCTTCTCGAGGAACACGCCTTCCGGCGTGATCTTGGCCTTGGCCTGGCGATCGGCGCTGCAGGAGACGGCGATCGCCACCGGGAGCGAGGCCCCGTGGCGCGGGAGCCGCACCACGCGCACGTCGTGGCAGAAGTACTTGCCACCGAACTGCGCTCCGATCCCGATCTGCTGGGTCAGTTCGAAGACCTTCTCCTCCAGCTCCACGTCGCGGAACCCCCGGCCCGACATGGCCCCTTCCCTGGGGAGTTCGTCCAAGTAGTGGGCCGAGGCGAGCTTGGCGGTCTTGACCGCGAACTCGGCCGAGGTCCCGCCCACCACGATGGCGAGGTGGTAGGGCGGGCAGGCCGCGGTGCCGATGGAGCGGATCTTCTCCTCGATGAACTGCATCATCCGCTCGGGATTGAGGATCGCCTTGGTCTCCTGGTACAGGAAGGACTTGTTGGCCGAGCCGCCGCCCTTGGCCATGAACAGGAACTTGTAGCTGTTCTCGTGGCCGGGAGTGGTGTCCGCGCCGATCTCGATCTGGGCCGGGAGGTTGCTCCCGGTGTTCTTCTCGTCCCACATGGTGAGGGGGGCGTTCTGCGAGTAGCGCAGGTTGAGACGGGTGAACGCGTCGTAGACGCCGCGAGCGACCGCCTGTTCATCCGGGCCCGGGGTCAACACGTGCTGACCGCGCTCGCCCTTGACGATCGCGGTGCCGGTGTCCTGGCACATCGGCAGTACCCCGCCGGCGGCGATGTTGGCGTTCTTGAGCAGATCCAGAGCGACGAACTTGTCGTTGTCACTGGCCTCGGGGTCGTCGAGGATCTTGGCGACCTGGGCGAGGTGATCGGGGCGCAGGTAGTGCGAGATGTCGTGCATGGCCGTCTCGGTGAGCAACCGGATCGCCTCGGGCTCCACGCGCAGGAACGTCGTGCCGTCCGGACCCTCGACCGTGGATACGCCCTCGGTGGTCAGGAGGCGGTACTCGGTGGTGTCCGCACCGACCGGGAGGAGGTCCTCATAGACGAACTCGGGCATTGACGCTCCTGATTCCTGAGACGCGGCTAACACTCGGGTCCAGGGTAATCGCCCGATCGCGCAGGTCAGAATCGGGTGTCCCGCAGGGGGACGAAGCGGTATCCGCCGTGGTCGGTGACCTCGAGGTCCCCTTGACCGCGCCGAACCCGGTGCATGACGTCCCCCCAGGGTGCGACCATCACGCCGCCGTCGGCGAGCTGATCCACCAGTTCCTGCGGGAGGGCGTCGCCCATGGCGGAGACGAGGATCCGGTCGAACGGGCCGTGCTCCGGCAGTCCCAGGACGCCGGGCCGCGCCTGGTGAACCGACACCCAGGGCTGGGGGATCGCCGCCCGCGAGCGCTCGACCAGCTCAGGAACCAACTCGACCGCGAACACGGCAGACCCCGGGCCCCCGAGTTCTCCGAGTATCGCCGAGGTCCAACCGCTGCCGGAACCGACGTCGAGGGCCCTCATCCCGGGGAAGGGTTCGAGAAGGGCCAGCATGGTCGCCACGGTGGAGGGCTGAGAGTTGGTCTGCCCGAAGCCGATGGGCAGCGGCGCGTCGCGGTGGTGGTCGCCCGCGACCTCCGGTGGGAGGAACCGGCGCCGGTCCTGGGCGCGCATCGCCCGGCGGATCTCCGAGGTGGGCATGGCGGCCTCCCTTCACCGGGGGTGTGGGTTCGAGGGTAGACCTCTGCCGGGTCGTGACGACGACGACACCGAGGCCCCGGGCGTGGGTGAACGGCTCTCCGCGCCCTGAAGGCGGCACTAGTGTCGTGGCATGCGCTTCGGACTCTTCCTGCCCCAGGGCTGGCGACTCGACCTGGTCGACGTGCCTCCCGCCCGGCACTGGCCGGTCATCGCCGACCTCGCCTCCCGGGCGGACGCGGGCCCGTGGGAGTCGGTGTGGGTGTACGACCACATGCACACCGCGCCGCTCACCACCGGTGAGGCCACCCATGAGGCCTGGACCCTGATGTCCGCGCTGGGCGCGGCGACCACCCGGGTCCGGCTCGGTCAGATGTGCACCTGTCTGGGGTACCGCAACCCCGCGCTGCTGGCCAAGATGGCCTCGACCGTCGACCACATATCCGGCGGTCGGGTCGAGATGGGGATCGGCGCCGGGTGGTACGAGCACGAGTGGCGGGCATACGGCTACGGCTTCCCCTCCGCGGGCGAGCGAATCGCGATGCTCGACGAGGGAGTGCGCATCATGCGCGACGCCTGGGCCGACGGCATCGTCTCGCTCGAGGGAGACCATTTCCGGATCGACGGTGCCATCGTGCAACCCCGGCCACTGCAGGAGGGCGGCATCCCGATGTGGATCGCCGGCGGCGGCGAGCGCAAGACGCTCCGGATCGCCGCCCGCCACGCCGACTACACCAACTTCGACGGCAGCCCCGAGGGGTTCGCCCACAAATCACAGGTCCTCGCGCGGCACTGCGCCGACCTGGGGCGGGACCCGTCCGAGATCACGCGCACCGCGAACTACAACGTCGCGGTGGGGGAGACGGAGAAGGACGTCGCCGACAGACTCGCGTTCCTCCGCGACCGGATGGCCCGCCACGTCGGGCAGGACGAGGCGGAGCGGCAGCTCGGCGCGTACCGCGGTCTGCCCGCGGTGGGCACGCCCGAGCAGATCGTGGACAAGCTGCGCGGACTCGAAGGTCTGGGGATGACCTACGGCGTCTTCTACTTCCCCGAGATCGCCACCGACACCTCTGGCCTCGAGCTGTTCGAACGAGAGGTCATCCCCGCCCTGGCGTGACCCGCCGCCCGGGCGGACGCCCACACCATCCCCGATGACCGGAGTGTGACCCGCGATGAAGGACATCCACTACGAGGAACTGCCGCCCGAGGCGGTCCTCGAGCACGTCACGCCGGGAATGCACATCATCTCGCCGATCCAGAACGCGGCGCCCCCGGCCCTGCTGCGCGCCCTCGACGCGGGTGCGGAGAGACTCGAGAACGTCACCGTCCACCACATGGATCCCTGGGAGTCACTCCCGTTCATGGAGGGTGCGTACCCCGGCAGGCTCCGGCATGTGGACTACTTCCTCGGCCCGGGGTCACGGAAGAACTTCCACGAGGGCACGTGTGACCTCGTCCCGGTCGACTTCGCCCAGGTCCCCGCGACCCTGCGTGAGTTCAGCCCGCCCGGGCTCGCGATCACCACGGTGTCCGAGATCGACGAACACGGGTTCTTCTCCATGGGCACCAACGCCGACTACGTGGCGTCCTTCATCGGGCAGGTGCCGTTCTTCGTGGAGGTCAACGCCAGGATGCCGCGGACATTCGGCCGGAATCACATCCACATCTCCCAGGTCGTGGGGGTGACCCGGAACGACGCGCCGATGATCACCGTCGACCCGCCGGTGCCCGGTGAGATCGAGCACGCGATCGCCGACGTCATCGCCGAGCGGGTCCCCGACGGGGCCTGCCTGCAGCTCGGCGTCGGCAAGCTCCCCAACGCCGTGCTGTCCCGTCTCACGGGGCACGAGAACCTGGGCATCCACACCGAGGCTCTGTCGGACGGGGTGATGGACCTCGTGGACGCCGGCGTCATCGACGGTTCGCGGAAGACCGGTAGGCCGTTCAAACACGTCACCACCTTCGCGGTGGGGTCACAGAAGCTCATGGACTGGCTGCACAACAACCCCTCGGTCGCCATGCTGCCGGTGGACATCGTCAACGACCCGCGTGTGATCGGCCTGGAGCACAACCTCCACTCGATCAACGCCACGAGCGAGGTCGACCTCTACGGACAGGCGGCGTCGGAGACCATCGGGGGTCGGTACTGGTCCGGCGCCGGTGGGCAGGCGGACTTCGCCAGGGGCTGCAGGTTCTCGCCCGGTGGCCACGGGTTCATCGTCACCCCGTCCCAGACGTCCCGGGGGATCAGCCGCATCACCCTCTCGCTGACCCCCGGCAGTCCGGTGACGACCCACAAGAACATCATCGACAGCGTGGTCACCGAGTACGGGATCGCCACGCTGAGGGGCCGGTCGGTGTCCGCCCGGGCGGCCGCGTTGATCGCGATCGCCCACCCGGATCACCGCGACCGTCTGAGTCGGGAGGCCCGAGAGGTCGGCTTGGTGCCGCGGACTCTGCACTGACCGGGGCCCCGCAACTCCGGCGCCCCGCGCGCCCACCGGTGGCAGGCGTTCGGGAGGGGGGTTACGTTCCCGGTGGAATGTGACCCCTGGAATCGGAGGCTGTTATGGACCCCATCATCTGGATCGTCATCGGGGTGGTCGCGTTGGTCGTGGTCATCGCGCTCATCGCTGTGGCCACGAAGAACAGCAGTCGCAAGAAGCTGGGTGAGGCTGCAGAACTGCGGAAGGACGCGCGCGAGCGGGAGCAGCAGCTCGAACGCCAACACTCCGTCGCCCGTGAACAGGAGCATCGCGCGGGCGCGGCGGAGCAGGAGGCCCAGGCCAAGGCCGCGGAGGCGGACCGGCTTCGCGCGGAGGCCGAGCAGCACCGTTCCGTGCTCGACGAGCAGCGTCAGGACGTGCGGCGCATGGAGGAGCACGCTGACAAGCTCGACCCCAAGCACCGCGCCGACGCGCCGGGCCGTGACGCCGGCCCGGACCGGGCCGTCGACCGCGACCCCGTCGGGCAGCACGACAGTCGGACCGGTGCGCGGACAGATGCCCGAACCGTGGGCCGGACCGACGGCCTCGGGGTCGCCACGCCGACCGGGGCCGCCGACTCCGACACCCCTGGTAGGCACTCCCGGGCCGAGGACCTCCACGGCCTCGACGAGGGCCCGGCCGGGCGTCACCCGCAGGACGTGGGTCCGGCCGCCCACCCGGAGAACGAGCCGGGGATCGTGGACAAGATGACCGGGCGGACCGGTCGAGACGACCGGGGGCGCTGACGTCTCACGGTCTTGAGCGGAGACCGGGCCCGCGGGATGCCGTCCCGCGGGCCCGTGGCGTCCCGGTGTCGAGGTATCGATAGGGTCAGACCCGGGCCGCCGGGCCCGAGGCGTTCCTGATCCTCTCGCCGAACAGCGGGCCGTACAGGGCGCCGGCGATGAGCGCGCCCAGGATCGGGGCCACCCAGAAGAGCCACAGCTGGCCGACGGCTCCGTCGCCGTTGAAGAACGCCACGGCGGTGGAGCGGGCCGGGTTGACCGAGGTGTTGGTGATCGGGATCGAGACGAGGTGGATGAGCGTCAGCGTCAGACCGATCGCCAGCGGCGCGAATCCGGCAGGTGCACGGCGATCCGTGGCGCCCAGGATCACCCAGATGAAGATCGCGGTCAGCACGACCTCGATGACGAGGGCCGACAGCAGACCGTATCCGTCCGGGGAGTTCTCCCCGTAGCCGTTCGCGGCCATGTGCCCCGTCGCCTCGAAGCCCGCCTTGCCCGAGGCCACGACCAGGATCAGTGCGCCCGCGACGAGGCCCCCGAGGACCTGGCTGACGATATAGACGGGCGCCTTGGACCAGGGCAGGCGCCCCGCGATCGCCGCGCCGATGGTGACGGCGGGGTTGAAGTGGCCTCCCGAGAGGTGGCCGAGCGCGTACACGCCGGTCAGGACGGTCAGGCCGAAGGCCAGGGAGACTCCGAGATAACCGACGCCCACGGGAACATCCCCGGTGTCGGCGGTGGCCACCTGGACGGCCGCGAACACCGCGGTGCCGCACCCTCCCAGCACCAGCCAGAAGGTGCCTATCATCTCGGCCGCGATCACGGCCGTCCCGGACGGCGTGGCGGTGGAAGTCTCGGTTGGCGTACTCGGGGACGTGTCGGACATGAGCTGACCTCCGGTGGTGAACTCCCGGGGACGGGAGGCGGGAACGCGATGTTGACGATCCTCGCAGGGAGAAAGCTAGCGCGGCGGCGAGGATCCCGCGCCGATTTCGCGACCCGTCGCATCGCCCACGCGATGTGACGCCGCGGTCAGGGTGCCAGGAGAGACGGCAGCGCCTGCGCGGCGGTGGCGCGTAGGTGCACGCTCGCCTCGTGCGGGAAACCCGGAGGACCGGGGTTCACCTCGACCAGCGGCACGCCGCGGTCCGCGGCGAGGCCGGGGAGCGACGCGGCGGGGTGGACGAGGCCGGAGGTGCCGACGACGAGGACCGCGGATGCGGCGGAGATCGCGGAGACGGCGGCGTCCCAGGGCCGCCGGGGGAGCATCTCCCCGAACCAGACCACGCC
>NZ_JADDKI010000117.1:0-1684 GCF_015356725.1 Dietzia sp. SYD-A1 | reverse complement strand
CCCCAGCCTCTCAACCAGCCAGCCCGGGTGTCTCACCTCAGTCTGGCGGATAGGGGTACACCCACCCGGCGTAGGTGCGGATGTAGGTGATGTCGGCTACCCATAGTTAATTTGGCCGCTCGGCGACGAACTTGCGTTCCACCAGGTCAGCGGGCCGCTCGGTCTCAGCCTTGGGCCGAGTGGTGCGCGGCGACTTGGCCCTCTGGACCCCCTTGAGTCTTTCAGCTCTCATGAGGCGTTCGACGGTGCAGCGGGCGACCTGGTGGCCGGCGCGTCCCATCTCCTTCCACATCTTGCGGGCGCCGTACACGTGGTAGTTCTCCTCGTACATCGTGGTGATCGCGGCCGTCAGTTCGGCGTCGCGAACCGACCGCGCTGAGGGCGGTCGGGTCTTGGCGGCGTAGTAGGACGAAGGCGCGATCGCGGCGCTGGTCTCGGACAGTGCGTCGCAGATCGGCTGGACACCGTGTTCGTCCTTGTGGCGGTCGATGAACTCAACCTTCAGCGCTGTGGACGGTCCAGCTCCGCGATGCTCCTATGTCAAGCCCCGCTCACGCCGCCGCCTGAATTGCAGGGATCGGAGTGCGTGGCGCTGCAGTTGGAGGCGGCGACGTGGCCTCGGCCACGGGCCGTGCTTCGTCGGCGCGCATCGCTGCGAACACCCGGTCCGATATCCGGCGGCGGAGCAGTCGCAATGCCTCGGTTCGGGTCTTGCCGGCGGCGATGAGCTTGTCGTAGTAGTCGGTGCCTTCGCCGCCGAGCCGCAGCTGGGTCACCGCGGCCATGTGCAGCGCGGTGTTGATGCGCCTGTTACCGCCCCGGGACAGCCTGACGCGGACCTTGTTGCCAGACCACACTGGGATCGGAGCCGTGCCGTTAAAACGGGCGAAGGCGTCTTTGGACTTGAACCGCCTGACCCCGGCAGTCTCGCCGATGATCATGGCCGCTCCGAGCACCCCAAGCCCCGGGACCTCAAGCAGGTGCTGATGATTCGCGCGCGCCAGCTTGCTCAGGCGGCTCTCGATCTCGTTGATCCGCCGGGTGAGCGATCGGATGTCCTCCAAGATGTCGCGGGCGATCTCCGGCACGACCCCGGTCAGGCCGTCCAGGTGGGTAATCAGCTCATCGAGAAGATGGTAACGACGCAGCGCCCGGGACGGTATCTGCAGGTCAGGGTCGATCTCGTGCAGGAACCAGCGGACCTTGGACTGCAATGCGGTACGGCGAGCGACCAGGCTGCGACGGTGGTCGGACAGTAGCTTGATCTCCCGCGCCGGCCCCGGCAACTCGGCCGTCGGTAGGTCACTTTCGCGCAGGGCAACGCGTGCCACGGCCTCTGCGTCGATCGGGTCGGACTTGCCGGGTTCGCGACCCGACCGGCGCATACCCGCCATCAGCCGGGTGTGGACTCGCACGACCTTGTGCCCGGCGTCGAGCAGGTCGGCTTCCAGGCGCCGGGTCAGGTGCCGGCAGTTCTCGATCGCAATGATCACCTCCTCGAACTGCTCGAGCCAGGTCATGATTTTCTGATGCCCGGCCGCCCGGGCCTCGACTGTGAGGACATCGATCCTCCTGCCGACCTCGTCGACAGCTACGAGCGTGTGCCAGTTCTTGTGGGCATCAATTCCGATGACAGTCACCGCGGGCCTCCTTCTGATCCGTTGCCGTACGTTCGGCACCGCCG
>NZ_JADDKI010000116.1:0-11058 GCF_015356725.1 Dietzia sp. SYD-A1 | reverse complement strand
CCGCCGAGGCCACCGGTCCCGAGACCGCCGCCGCCGAGGCCACCGGGGAGCAGCAGCCGCGGCTCGCCGGTGCACACGGTCACCTCCCCGCACTCGAGGGTCTCCGCGGCCTCGCGGCGATCGGCATCATCACCACCCACGTCGCGTTCGTGACCCGGATGTCTTACGGGACGCCGGTACGCCGCCTCTACGGTCGGTTGGACATGCTGGTCGCGGTGTTCTTCGCCAAGACCGGCTTCCTCCTGTGGCGCGCACACTCCGACCACGCCCGCCGCGACCGGCCGGGAACGGCCCGCGCGGTGATCCCCTACCTGCGGGCCCGCCTCGTGCGGATCATGCCCGCCTACGCGGTGCTCGTCGCCGTCGCGATGGTGCTCCTGCCCCAGAACCGGGTCAACGGCCCCGTGGTCTGGCTGCGCAACCTCACCCTGACGCAGATCTACCAGCGGAAGTTCCTCGTCTCCGGGCTCACGCACGCCTGGTCCCTCGCGGTCGAGATGGCCTACTACCTGGCGCTCCCGGCGCTGTGGACCGGGATGAAGAACCTGCGCGGCGACCGGGCCGGATGGCGGCTGCCCGCCGTCGGCGCCTTCGGGCTCTCCGGTCTGCTGTTTCCGCTGATCCCCTGGCAACGCCTCCGGCTCCTGCCCACGGGCGTCAACGACCAGATCCTGCCGCCGGCGTTCTCCGCCTGGTTCGCCTCCGGGATGCTACTGGCCGAGCTGGCCACCGCCCGCCCGGGACTGCTCGCCCGATTGAGCCGGGCACCGTACGCGAGGTGGGGGTGGTGGGCGGCTGGCGCAGGGGCGCTGTTCGCCACGACGTCCCCCCGCTGGTTCTCCGAGGGCTTCCACCACCCGAGCGGCCGCGAGTACGCCGCGCGCAACGGGCTCACCGCGGCGATGGCGTTCTTCTTCCTGGGACCGGTCGTCCTGGCCCCGGCGGGCTCGCGCTTCCGCGTCCTGGAATCGGCACCCCTACAGGCGATCGGCCGCTGGTCGTACGGAATCTTCCTCTGGCACCTGACCGTGCTGCACTACGCGTTCCCGCTCACCCGCACCTCGCTGTGGACCCGGCGGATGGGCGTGATCTGGCCCGTGACCGTGGCCGGGTCGATCGCCGTGGGCGCGGCCAGCTACCGGTTCATCGAGGAACCGGCGCGAAAGTTCCTCTCTCCGCACGCCTGAACTCGACGCCGAGTTCTCGTAGGGTGAGCGCAACACCGCGGACAGGCGCGCGGTCACGACGAAGGAGAACAGCTATGGGTTACATCGGCGGCGGAGTGGTCCTCGTGGTGATCGGCGCGATACTCATGTACGCGGTTGAGGTCACCATCCCGGGAATCGACTCGAACACCCTCGCGGTGATACTCATGGTGGCCGGTGTGGTGCTCTTCGTGATCGGTCTCCTGTTCGCGATGCGCTCCCGGGGCCGCCGGGTGCCGGACGAACGGTACTGAGCCCGCGCGCGCGACATCTCCCGCGCGGATGCCCCGGGAGCGGAATCCGGAGAGCGCGGAGATTCTTTTCGCGGACCTGTCGATCTCCCGGGGGCCGTTCGTCATCATGGTGTCGCCGCTCTCGCGGCCGACGCCCACCACGATCGGTCAGGAGATCGACATGAAATACGTACTACTGCTCTTCGCAGACCTCGATGCCGCCCGCTGTGGCGAGGACGCGGTCACCGGCGCGGACGAGGGTCCCGGCGTCGAGGAGTTCATGGCCTTCGATGCGGAGCTCGAGAAGGCCGGGGTGCTCGCCGGCGGGTTCGCCCTGGAGGATCCGGACACGGGGGTCGTCGTGTCGATCCCACCGGGCGCGACCGAGCCCGTCGTGACGTCGGGGCCGTTCGCCGAGAGCAGGGAGTTCGTCGGCGGGACCATCATCATCGATGTCCCCGACATCGATGAGGCACTGACGTGGGCGGCCCGGTGTCCCGGGGTCCACGGTGGGCGGGTCGAGGTCCGCGCCATCGCGGAGTTCTAGATGCATGTCCGTGTGTCCGGGGTGGGAGCGGGGGCCCACCCGTGACCTCCCCGGGGCCCGCGGCGTCCGATGCCCTGGCCGCGATGAGGCGTGAGGAGAGCTCCCGGCTGCTGGCTGCGCTGGTGTCGCGGTTCGGGGACCTCGAACTGGCCGAGGACGCCGCGCAGGACGCTCTCACCGCAGCCCTGGAGACGTGGCCGAGAACCGGTGTCCCTCACACCCCGCTGGCCTGGCTGATGACCACCGCGACCCGCAAGGCGATCGATCGACTCCGGCGGGAGAAGGCCTTGACGGAGCGGCTGGCGAGGTTGCGGGTAGAGCAGGAGAGGCGGCCCCCGCCGCCGCCGAGCGTGTCGCCCGCGGATCCGGACGACATCCCGGACGAGCGGCTCGAGTTGTTCTTCGCCTGCTGCCATCCGACCCTGGGAATCCAGGAGCAGATCGCGCTGACCCTCCGGTACCTGGCCGGACTGACCACAGTCGAGATCGCCCAGGCCTTCCTCGTCCCGGTCCCCACGATGCAACAGCGCCTGGTACGCGCGAAGAAGCGCATGCGGGTGACCCGGATCCCGGTCCGCGTGCCGGAGGCCGCCGACCTCCCACGGCGTTTACCGGCGGTCCTCGCCGTGATCTACGTGGTCTACACGGAGGGCTACGCGGCGACGGAGGGCGCGCGACACCTGCGCACCGAACTCACCTCCGAAGCCATCCGCCTCGGGCGCATCGTCCACAGACTGATGCCGGGGCAGAGCGAGGTGGCGGGGCTTCTCGCCCTGATGCTGCTCACCGAGGCGCGGGCGCCGGCGCGGTCGGGCCCGGACGGCATGCCGATTCCCCTGAGCCAGCAGGACCGCTGCAGATGGGACCGTCTCCTCGTCGACGAGGGGCTCGCACTGGCCCGGACCGCTGCCGCGGGAGGGCCAGGGAGGTACAGCGTCCAGGCGGCGATCGCCGCACTCCACGCCGAGGCCCAGGACGTCGACTCGACCGACTGGGCCCAGATCGTGGTGCTCTACGACATCCTGCTGAATCTCTCCCCCGGTCCGGTCGTGCGGGTGGCCCGAGCGGTCGCGCTCGGGCATCGGGACGGTCCCCACGCGGGAATGGTGGCACTCGACGCCCTGGCCTCGGATCCGACACTGCGGGAGCACCACCCGTTCCACGAGGCCCGGGCGGTGACGCTGGAACTCCTCGGCCGGAGCGAGGAGGCGCGCCTGGCCTGGGCACGCGCCTTCGAACTCTCGAGGAACGAGGCCGAGCGTTCCTATCTGATCCGTCGGTGGTGGGAGGCGTAGCCGGCGGGGCGCCGAGTCCGCCGACTGGTCCACCTGCTACGACTGACCCGAGCGCTCCGAGCGCTCCGGGCGTTTCGAGTCGAAGGCGTCGATGATGGCCTGGGCCGCGAGAGCCGCCGTCAGCGTCCCTTCGCTCACGCGTCGCTCGACATCGGCCGTGACCCGTCTCACGTCCGGGTCGGCCGCGAGCCGCGCCATGAGCGTGTCGTGCACCATCGACCGGGTCCACTCGACCTGTTGGCGCGCGCGACGGGCCTCGACCTCGCCGATCTCCCCCATCGTGTCCTGGTGGGATCGCACGGCCTCCCAGAATTCGTCGAGACCCTCGCCCTCGAGCCCCGACATGGTCAGGACCGGAACCTTCCACACCGAGTCCGCCGGTCGCACGAGTCGCAGCGCCGCGCCGAGTTCTCGCGCGGCGCGCCTGGCGTCCTTGACGTGGGGGCCGTCGGCCTTGTTCACGGCGACCACGTCGGCCAACTCCAACACGCCCTTCTTGATGCCCTGGAGCTGGTCGCCGGTGCGGGCGAGGGTGAGGAACGTGAAGCAGTCGACCATCCCGGCGACGGCGACCTCGGACTGGCCCACCCCGACGGTCTCGACGAGGATCACGTCGAAACCCGCGGCCTCGAGGAGGACCATGGTCTCCCGGGTGGCCTTGGCCACGCCCCCGAGCGTCCCGGAGGTCGGTGAGGGCCGGATGTAGGCGCGGGGTTCCGTGGCGAGCGTCGCCATCCGGGTCTTGTCGCCGAGGATCGAACCGCCGGTGCGCGTGGAGGACGGGTCGACGGCGAGCACCGCGACCTTGTGCCCCTTCTCCACCAGGTACAGCCCGAACGACTCGATGAACGTCGACTTGCCCACGCCCGGTACCCCGGTGATCCCGATGCGCAGGGCTCCCCCGGCATGCGGCAGCGCTCCGAGCAGCAGCTCCTGCGCCTTTTCGCGGTGCGCGGGGTTCGTGGACTCCAGCAGCGTGATGGCGCGCGCGAGCACGGGTCGGTCGTCGTGGAGCACTCCCTCGAGGAGGGCCCCCACGTCGATCTCCCGACGCGGCCTCGCGCCCGTCGCGGAAGGGACCGGGCCACGGACCGCACCGGTTCCGAGAGTCGTCGACAGACTGCCCGTGGTGTTGCCCGAGCCCGCGGGATCGGGACCGGAGCCGAGGCGGTTCAGGACTCGGCCCCGGAGGAGGTCAGCTCGTGCCCGAGCTCACGGGCGAGTGCCTCGAGCAACTCGATGGCCGCGTCGGAGATCACGGTCCCGGGCGGATAGATCGCGGTCGCACCGGCGTCGTAGAGCTCCTGGAAATCTCCGGGAGGGATGACGCCTCCGACGGTGACCATGATGTCCTCGCGTCCCACCTCGGCGAGCGCCTCCCGCAGCGCCGGGACCAGGGTGAGGTGACCGGCGGCCAGCGACGACACGCCGACCACGTGCACATCGGCGTCCGCGGCCTGTCGGGCGACTTCGTCCGGGGTCTGGAACAGCGGGCCCATGTCGACGTCGAAACCCAGGTCCGCGAACGCGGTCCCCACGACTTTCTGGCCGCGGTCGTGGCCGTCCTGACCCATCTTGGCCAGGAGGATGCGGGGCCTGCGACCCTCCAGTTCGGAGAACTCCTCGGCCATCTTCATCGCCCTGGTGACGTTGTCCACGGCGCCCTCCTTCGACACCTCCTGCCGGTAGACGCCGGACAGCGTCTTGATCTCGGCTTTGTGTCGACCGTAGACCTTTTCGAGCGCGTCCGAGATCTCGCCGATGGTCGCGTGGGCGCGGGCGGCGTCGATGGCGAGCGCCATGAGATTGTTCTCCAGCCCGCTCCCGGCACCCCCGGCCGCCGCCTCGGTGAGTCTGGCGAGAGCCGCCTGACACGCCGATTCGTCGCGTTCCGCACGGAGTCTGTCCAGCTTCGCGAGTTGCTCCGCGCGCACGCGCGAGTTCTCGACCTTGAGGACCTCGATCTCCTGGTCCTCGGTGACGACGTACTTGTTGACCCCGATGACCGGTTGGCGCCCGGAGTCGATCCGCGCCTGGGTGCGGGCCGCGGCCTCCTCGATGCGCAGCTTCGGGATCCCCTCGCCGATGGCCTGCGCCATCCCCCCCGCCTCCTCGATCTCGATCAGGTGCAGGCGGGCCTTGTCGGCGAGCTGGGCGGTGAGCCACTCGATGTAGTACGACCCTGCCCAGGGGTCGATCGGGCGGGTCGTGGCCGACTCCTGCTGGAGCAGGAGCTGGGTGTTGCGCGCGATGCGCGCCGAGAAGTCGGTGGGCAGGGCCAGCGCCTCGTCCAGCGCGTTGGTGTGCAACGACTGCGTGTGGCCCTGCGTCGAGGCCATGGCCTCGATACACGTCCGGGCCACGTTGTTGAACACGTCCTGGGCGGTGAGGGACCACCCGGAGGTCTGGGAATGGGTGCGCAGCGACTTGGACTTCTCGTTCTTGGGCCCGAACTTCTCCACGAGTTCGCTCCACAGCAGACGGCCGGCCCGGAGCTTGGCGATCTCCATGGAGAAGTTCATCCCGATCGCCCAGAAGAAGGACAACCGGGGTGCGAACTTGTCGATCTCCAGCCCGGCGTCCAACCCGGCACGCAGGTACTCGACGCCGTCCGCGAGGGTGTACGCCAGCTCCAGATCCGCCGTCGCGCCGGCCTCCTGGATGTGGTAGCCGGAGATCGAGATGGAGTTGAACCTCGGCATCTTCCGGGAGGTGTAGGCGAAGATGTCCGAGATGATCCGCATCGAGGGCGTGGGCGGATAGATGTAGGTGTTGCGGACCATGAACTCCTTGAGGATGTCGTTCTGGATGGTCCCCGCGAGTTGTTCCGGTGTCACCCCCTGTTCCTCGGCCGCCACCACGTACAACGCGAGGATCGGTAGCACGGCCCCGTTCATGGTCATCGACACGGAGACGGCGGACAAGTCGATGCCGTCGAAGAGCTCACGCATGTCGAGGATCGAGTCGATCGCCACGCCCGCCATCCCGACGTCGCCGGCGACACGGGGGTGGTCGGAGTCGTACCCGCGGTGGGTGGCCAGGTCGAACGCCACCGACAGGCCCTTCTGGCCCGCCGCGAGGTTGCGCCGGTAGAAGGCGTTGGACTCGGCAGCGGTCGAGAAGCCTGCGTACTGCCGGATCGTCCACGGCTGGTTGACGTACATGGACGGGTACGGGCCGCGGAGGAACGGGGCCGCCCCCGGGACGGTGTCCAGGGGGAAGGGGGTGACCTCCTCGCCGTCGTCGGTCGGGGCGTCGCCCGCCTCGACCGCGTCACGGTCCGCCTTGGTGAACACCCGCTTGACGTCGATACCCTCGGGGGTCTCCCACCGCGGTCCGGCGTCGACGTCCCGGTCGACACCCCCGACGGCGTGGTGGTCGACGGCGGTCTCCACACCGTCCGGTAGCGGAGCACCCTCACTGGTCTCGCGCAGCGGGGCGATGCTGAAATCGGGGAAGGTGGTCATGTCACTTCACTCCCAGCTGATCGAGGAGGGCGGTCAGGGCGGCGACGGCGTCGATCCCGGTGGCGAGGTACCCGTCCGGCCGATCCGTGGCGTCGGCGGGGAACCCCTTCTCGGCGCCGGCGAGGTAGACCGTTCCCACACCCGCCTCACGCAGCGCACGGACGGCGTCCGGGCCCTCGGTGGCGTAGCGCTTGTCGGCGCCGCAGAGGACGGCGATGTCCTCATCCTTCCGGACACCGGCGTACTGGTCTGCCGCGGTCGCCAGTGGGTTCCGGGTGTCGATGCCGCCGGCCGCGAGCAGGTTGGCGACGAAGGTCACGCGGCCCGTGGTCTCGGCCATCGGGCCGAGCCCCGCGAGCAGGACCGTCGGCCGGGACCCGGTGGCCTCCAGGTGGGCGTCCGAGCGATCGCGCAGGGCTTCGAAGTCGCGGCCGTACCGGTAGTCCTCGCCACCCCGGCGCGTGGAGTCGAGTGGCGGCTCGGCGAGGTTCGGGAACTCGGAGACCCCGGTGACGGGTGCCGTGCGGTGAGCGATGTCGGCATCACGGGCCTGGCGGACACGGGCGATGGCGTCGGCGACGCTCCCGGAGGCGATCGCGGCCGCGAGTCCGCCCTCGGACTCGACGGTCTGGAACGCGGACCACGCCGCCTCGGCGAGCGAGTCGGTGAGTGATTCGACGTACCATGATCCGCCGGCCGGGTCGACGACGTGCCCCAGGTGCGACTCCTCGAGCAGCAGCAGTTGGGTGTTCCGGGCGATCCGCTCGGCGAAGGCCCGAGAGGTGCTCTCCAGACCTCCCGGCAGGGAGACGTCGAACGGCAACACGGTCACGGAGGTGGCGCCGCCGACCCCGGCACCGAACGCGGCGAGAGTGGTGCGCAGCATGTTCACCCACGGGTCACGCCGCGACATCATGGCCGCGGAGGTCACGGCGTGCTGGGGCGCGTCCCCGGCGTCGGGCGCGCCCAGCAGCTCCGCGACGCGGGCCCACATCAGACGCCCGGCACGGAACTTGGCGATCGAGACGAACTGGTCGTCGGTGGCGGCCAGTCGGAACGAGATCTGGCGGAGGGCGAGGTCGACGTCGAGCCCCGACGAGACCAGGGCGCGCACGTACTCCAGGCCCGCCGCGGTGGCGTACGCGAGTTCCTGGGCGTCCCCGGCACCGTCGGCGTGGAAGACCGTGCCGTCGGCCACGAAGGTCCGGACGGTCTCCTCCCGCTCGGCCACGCGTGTGGCGAGAGAGACCGCCGCGCCGAGGTCGATCGACCGCGAGGGCCCCCCGTCGCCGTACGCGGCGGTGACCGGTGCCGCACCGAGGTCGGCGATGATCGCGGACCGGTCGGTCACCCCGTCGCCCGCGGCCCTGCGCTGGTCGAGCAGTTCGAGGAACGCCTCACCCACCTCGACGAGGTCGGCACCGGCGTCGAACGTCACCGGGGCGAGGTCGAGATAGACGTCCTTGAGGACGGCACCCACCTGGGAGGCGGGCACCCGCAACCACAGGGCGGACGCCCCCTGGCCGAGAAGGTCCAGAACGGCGGTGTTGACGTCGCTCGGGTCGCCCTGGGCGTCGACCCGGACGCAGACGTGCCAACCGTTGTCCGGCAACCCTGACCGGTCCCCTCCTCGCACGAACGGGAACGAGCCCGGTGCGGAGCGCTCGGGCGTCTCGTCGGCGCGCGTGTAGAGGGGGTTCACCTCGATCCCGTCCCGGGTGGTGGCCACGAGGGCGCGCCACGCGTCCTCCGGCATCTCGGACGGATCCTTGCGGGCGGCCTTCGCGAGGACGGCTCCCACAGAGGCGTACCAGGACTGAAGGTCGGGACCTGTGGTCGGACTGGACACCGGTACCTCGTTCTCTTGTGGAGTGAAGGGGGTCACCTCGGACTCTAATGCAGCATCTTCGCCCGCCGGAACGTGACCGTGTGTGCGGGGTCACCGGCGCGGGTACGACGGAGCCCTGGGACTAGAGTCGACGCGTGCGAGGACGGGTGGCGGGGTGGGCAGCGGTCGTCCTGCTCCTGGTGTTGCTGGCCACCGTCATCCCGACCCCTGGCCTGGAGCAACTGCGTGGCTGGGCGGACCAGCTGGGACCGTGGTTCCCGGTCGCGTTCTTCACCGCCTACGCGCTCGTCACGGTGGGCCCGATCCCCCGGTCGACCTTCACGTACTCGGCCGCGGTGCTCTTCACCCCCGCCGTGGCGATCCCGTCGTCGTTGGTGGCCTCCGGGGTAGCGGCCTCGCTGGCGTTCGTCGGGGTCCGCCGGCTGGGCCACCGCCGCACCGCCTCGTTGCGCTCGGACCCCCGCATCGCTGCGGTGGACGCACGTCTCCGACGGCGCGGATGGCTCTCCGTCGGGAGCCTGAGGTTGGTCCCGGCGGTGCCGTTCTCCGTACTCAACTACGCGGCCGCCCTCACCTCGATCCCGTTCCGGCAGTTCCTCGTCGCGACGGTCCTGGGCAGTGCTCCGGGGACCGTCGCGGCGGTCCTGCTGGGGCACTCCCTCACGGAGGGCGACGGAACCGCCGCACTGTGGGCGACCGCCGCGTTCGCCGGGGTGGGGCTGGTCGGCATGATCCTGGACGCCCGCCTGCCCGTTCGGGGCGACGACGACACCGAGCCGGGGAACGACACCGAGGCGTCGTGAACCGTGCCCCGGGGGATCAGGCGGGCTCGGTGACGAAGTCCACCAACCGCTCGACCGCACCGAGCAGGGCCGGTTCGATGTCGCGGTAGGAGCTCACCGCCGCCAGGACCCGCCGGAAGCCGTCCGCGGGTTCCCCCCAGCCCAGACGGTCACAGATGCCCGTCTTCCAGTCCTCCCCACGCGGCACCACGGGCCACGTGTGGATGCCCACGGCCCGGGGCTTGACCGCCTGCCAGATGTCGACGTACGGATGGCCGGTCACCAGCACGTCGTCCCCGAGCCCGGCCACGATGCGCGACTCCTTGCTGCCCTCCACGAGGTGGTCGACCAGGACGCCCAGGCGCGCCTGCGGCGTCGGCCCGAACTGCCCCACCAGCGCGGGCAGGTCGTCGATCCCGTGAAGCGGTTCCACGACGATCCCTTCCACACGCAGGTCGTGGCCCCAGATCTTCTCGACGAGGGCCGCGTCATGGATTCCCTCGACCCAGATTCGGCCCGCGCGCGCGGTCCTGGCTCGCAGGCCCTCGACCTTCCGGGACCCGGACGCGGTGACCTTCGGGCCCGCCTTCACGACCGGCCCGGGCCGACGCAGGGTGACCGGTGAGCCGTCGATGAGGAAGGCCGAGGGGGTCATGGCGAAGAGGCGGACCAGGCCGCGACGGTCCTCGAGCTTCACGAAGTCGCCGTCGGGGGTGTGGCTGAAACCCACCACGGCTCCGCAGAAGCCGGAGTCGGCGTGCTCCGCCACCAGATCGCTCTCGGCGACGACGACGGGGATTTCCGGCCGGCGGCGCCGGGCGGTCCCGGACAGGACGTCGGATCCGTACATGTCTGTCATGGCCCGACAGGCTAGCCGGATGCGCGGACCGGGAGGGGGCGGCGCACCGACCGGTAGGATCGATCGTCATGTCACGCCCCCTCACCCGCGGCGCCGCGCTGTCCCCCGCGTGGCCACTGCCCCTCGTCCTGCTGCGTACCGCCTGGGGAGACCAACCGTTCGACGCCCTCACCGGATATGTCTCGGGGCTCGCGGGGTCCCACCTGGTCGAGGTCAAGGGTGATCCCGTGCGGATGCTGGACGGGGTCTCCCCCGCCTCGGGACCGACCGCACTGCTCCCGGGCCTGATCACCTCACTCCGCCGATCGGGTCGGACGTATCCCGCTCCGGAGTCGCTCGCCCTGCTGACCGCCGCGCCCGGGGACTCGTCGAGCCTGCCCGCTGTCCCCGCGGTCCGGTCCGACGTGGCGGCGGCGGGATGGGGCGTCCTGGTCCGCGACCCGGCGAGCCGCGAGGCGGTCGTTCTCACGTGCGTCCACCCGCACCCGGACGTCCTGCGGTGGCGTGCCCGCGGTATCGCGGACTGTCCGGTGCCTCCCCAACCCGACGGGCCCTCGGCGGCGTTGTTCGCCCTGGGGCAGGCGGTGGTCGAGGCGGCGGAGTTGATCGAGCGGACCACGACACGGGTGGGTCAGGCGGGCGATCTGGACCTGGACTCCCACGTCACCCGGCTACCCGCCGGTCTGCCGTCCCGCGTGATCGAGCTGGTGGACAGGATCGACAGGGTGGAGGCGATCATCTCGGTCGCGCTGGCACAGCCGGACGTGGGCGTCGACCCGGCCACCCGCGAGCCCGTCCTGCGTCGACTCGTGGCCGTGAAG